>CANJJY010000166.1 GCA_947474445.1 Oligoflexaceae bacterium | reverse complement strand
CTGTGAACCTTGTTCCCTGCAAGCTTAAGGTTTCCAGTTCAGGCATCAGATTGAGGAAAGTAGGCGTGGCCGTGATGTAATCGAGAGAGAGAAAGGTCAGACCCGTCAGGCGACTGAGAAGCTGACCATCTTGCACGCGCCGGTTGCTGATGAGCAGTCGTTTGAGATTTGTCAAACCGCCCACGAAGTTGAAGTCAACCAGCGAATATAAATCGACAATGTCGAGGGACGTGAGCGTAGTCATCGTGGAGAGAAAGCTGTAGTCAAGCGGTGGCAGTTGCCCCGAGGCGGCAGAAGGTTCGGCGTAGTTGATTTCCAGAGTCGTCAACTCACCGAGATTTCCAAGGGCAGAAAGATTGGTAAATTTTTCTCCATAGAGACGGAGGGTCTTGAGATGCGGAAAGTTTTGCACAAAACTGATATCGCTGACACCCGTCCCTTTAATATCCAAGTGTTCAAGACTCTTAATCGCGTAGAGGGGGGTCAAATCCTTGATCCCGAGATTGTTCGGGAGCACAAGTGATCGGAGCTGGGTCATGGAACTGAGAGAAGACAGATCCAGGAGCGGATTCGTATGGATGCTCAGATACTGCAGCTTGGTCAGCGCGACTAGGGGAGCTAGGTTGCTGATCAAGTTACGTGAAGCCTTGAGGAGCGTCAACTCCCTGAGCTCTTTCAAAGGCGTGAGATCGGAGACCAGGTTATCGGTCAACCCAAGCATCTGGAGCTTGTCAATTTTGGTGAGAGGCGAGAGATCCCTGATCCTATTCTCAGAGAGCTCAAGGTTGCGAAGCGAGCGGAGAAGAACCAGTGGTTTCAAGTCTTCTATTGAATTCCCGCTCAAATCAAGGGTCGTAATGTTGACGGCAAAAGCGATCGGAGCGATATTCAAAAGCTTTTTGTTAGGCAATTTGATTTCTGTGGCGAGCAGCAGACGATCCTGAAGACCTTCACAATCACTGCTACCTAAGGATTCCCGCAAGGCGGCAATGGTTCTCAAAATTTCTGGATCCGTGGCCGCAACGCAGAAGGGAACAAAATCTCGATTACCGAGCTGAGCCTCGATCTGATTTCCCTCAGAATCGACAGCTCCCTTTTCACGGTCTCGAATCGCTGGAATGGAGGTCGCAGCATGCGAGGAGCTCTTTTTGGTACAAGAAAAGCTTGCACTCAGAACTCCAAGCAAGAGACTTGCAATCATCAAATTATAGTGACAGCTTCCCATTTCATTCCTTCCAACATTCTCACTCTATCTCAAGAGCACATAAGTCCAGCTCGCTACGAAAGGCACATTTCTAAGGAGGTTTGGATCAGAACTGGGCATAACTTCGATTTTTCCATCGACGAGGCGCATAAAGTAGCCATTTTCCGTCGTCGACGAGAGATTCTGCCAAGATTCGTACCAAATTCCAGCTTGCGTCGATCGGGCAAAGGAAAGGATGCGACCGTTGTTTTGATAAGAGAACTGGGTGATCCTTTGTCCCGTGCAGTCACGGCTCGGGTAAGCCACCGCCGTGAATTCGTAGGTGCGCTCGGTGGCCGAATAAGACGTAGCGGTGAGCAGACTCATACCATTTCTAAAGCGCTGACAAAGCCCCCAGGTATGACCAGCAAGGATCGCGTCGTAGAAGGTCGTAGCCGTCGTCGTCGTCGAACTGAGAACAGTAGGCGATGTCCCAGGGAAATACAGCGCTGCTGATCGGTTGGTCGAGATATCTTCCTCAATCTTGCCAGAATCAGATTGAGCGGCATCCATCATCCTGTCATCGGCCGGGCGGCAGGACGAGACGATGAGAACGCTCCAGAGAGCGATCGAGGCCTTTCCTATGAAATTTTTTTATGCCCTTTTTGCGCCACGTTCTTCGTCCAGGGTTAAAGCTTTCGCTTTGTATGGTTCAGTCAACTTGAGGAAACTCAAATTCACTTTTTCGTATCGGCCGCCCTCTCTTAAATCTTGACTAGTTCTTCAATAGTCCACAATAACCCCATTATTTTAAACAGTTACAGACCACCCCAAACACCTTAATCCGGATTCCATCTCTCTTGTCATCGACCCTGCAGAATGCTAATCTTTCGTATCGTTTCCTCCTAAAAGCATGCTTACAGAGGTTTCTCCCTATGGGTGGTATCCGCTACCGGCTCATTCTTTTCTTGTTCGTCACCCCACTGATCCTTTGCCAATGCAAGTCAACGGCGACGGGAGATAATCTTCTCCTCGAAAACGGCGCGAGCGAGTTCGTCCGCATTGATCCCGCGCGACCCACAGAGCTTACCTACAAGTCCAAGCCCTATCGCTTCAGTTCAACCAACAGTTATTCGATGCTGAATTCCAAGAGTTCAGCTGACAAGCAATTTGCCCTTATGGAAGAAATGGGCTTGAATGCTCTCAGGATGTGGGGTTTCTGGAACGGTGGTCCCGACTCACTTCAGCCGAGCTATGGCTCCTACAACGAGGACAAGTGGAAGCTGTTTGACTACGTCGTCGCGACGGCTGGAAAGAAGGGTATCAAGCTGATCATCACTCTCAGCAACTACTGGTTCGACTACGGTGGAATCGAGTTGCTGAACAAATGGCTTGGATTTCCTGATGAGGTCGCGAAGTACAAAGACCGCGAGATCTTCTTCAAGGATATGCGCACCAAGATTCTCTATGCGAAGTACGTGGAAGATGTTCTCAATCGCAAGAACACCATTACGGGCGTGCTCTACAAGGATGATCCTGCGATCATGATGTGGGAGCCTATCAATGAGATTCGCGGACGCACCGATCCATCGGGCCAGCTTGCAGTTGACTGGATGACTTGGGCAGCCCAACTGATTAAGAAAAGCGATCCGCATCATCTCATCAGTGATGGGGCAGAAGGCCTTCTGATGAATCATCCCGCTCATCGCAACTATCCCTGGCAGACCAAAAACCCTCTGCCGTCTACTCTGCCCGATGGCAGCTCAGTTTCAAACGTCTCAGAGGGCGCTTATTTTGAAACGCTTTGCCCGATTCCAGCCATCGATGTGTGCTCCATTCACGCCTGGCCTGGCAACTGGTTCATGAGTTACGCAGATAAGCCAGACGAATTTGTCGAACAGTGGATCGAAGAGCACATCGCCTACATGAAGAAAAACAAGGGCTTTCAAAAGCCCCTCTTCGTCGGCGAATTTGGCTGGCAGATCGTCCGGAATCGAGGGGCCAAAGCCCAAGAGGAACGAAAGCAGGTGTTTGAGAAGGCTTACTTCAGGACAGCCAAGAATCAGCGGAAGATTCGCGAAGAAGTTTCCGGCATAGGATTTTGGAACATCACGGGCGGTGGCATTGACCAGAACGTCCTCACCTTTGATGTGATCTGCCCAGACGATAAGGAAGTTTGCCCTTTGATCAAAGAATTTTCAAAGGCGCAGCTGCAATAACTCTCACCTCAGGGATGGGAGAACGATCCGGCCACACTCTCACGTGTGGCCTCAGCTTGAATGCCTTTCCAATCCTTAAACATATATATTCCGTCACTCCAACACCGGAGCTTTTTGATAGCGTCCTTTGGTCTGCAGCTCATAGCCGTAAGCGATCTCAATCATCGTTTCTTCCTTTCCCCGTGGCATCACAAGGCAAAGGTCGCACTGCGGATGATCCAACTAGGAAAGCTAGGGATGCGCTCCAGCGCGGTCGCCACGATCCGAGCCGTATAGCTCTGGCCCGGCTCTAAGACTCCAGTGGGTATGGTGTAAGTTCCGATCGAACCGAGGAGCGGCTCAGAGGAAAAGACTTTGTAGGAGGCAGCATCGTAGATATGTACCGACCAACGATAGGTCGTGATATCGCCAAAGGGAGTCCCTTCCAAAGTCACGACGCGCGTCGCGTTATCGTAGGTTCCCTTGATGACTCCGGTGACGAGATTGGGGAAGGTATAAGCAAACTCGCGCGTCCGCAGCGAGGCATCACTGCCGGTCTCATATTGGATGAAGACGACTTGATTCGATTTAGGCACCACACCTGCTGCGAGCTTCACGCGCCGCGCATAGGTCTGATCTTTTTCTGCCCCATCGTCGTTGAGGCCGTCGTCGACCATCGTCATATCCCAGACAGTTTCCGTCGACTCGCCCCGCTCGACGCTAAAGCTGACGGCCTTTGCGCCATCCGTCAGTACTTTAGGGGCGCGCACCCGCAAAGCCGCGGGCTTCGCCGCGTCAAACAACTTTGCGGTAAACGTCAATGAAGTCGCGAGACTCTCATCTTCCTGAACATCCTGAGAGACTTGCACAGACAGATATCGTACAAAGTTCTTAAAATAGAGATCACCTTGCGATTGCGTGAGGTCAGGAACGCTATCGCCATTGGCATCGTCATCGAAGGCGTCGAGGGTACCATCCCCATCGTCATCGCCATCAAACCAATTGGCAATGCCATCGCCATCGATATCGCTGTCGTCGTCGTTATCAATGCCATCGCCATCCGAGTCGGTGCCGAGCAATCGAAGGCTCGGTAAGTCCTTCCCGTCTGGAATGAGATCGCCGTCGCTATCGAGAGCGTATTGATCCGCCCAGGTGAGGCCTGAACCATCGGTGAAAGTGATGATGGGTCCGTTCTGAACGAGGGCTGGCAGTTGTACCTTAGTCGTCAGGAAATACTGCTTCACGCGGTTGGGATCCGATCCCGCTGTCGCAAGTACCGCTGCCAGCTTGTACTGGGGATCTAAGAGCAGGAAGGTATGCGGCAGCGAGAGATCGACGCCAGGAATCGTGTAATTGCCCACCGCGTTGACGACGCCGACATGCGCGATGCCGGTATCTCGTTCAACCAAGCCGAGCACCCATTGATTCATTTCCGCCTGGCTGCCTGTAATGCTCTTGATGGAGCCGCTGAGCGACTGGCCGACGGAAATCGCCGGCGAGGAATCGCTGCTGCTCTTGCCGCCGCAAGCACACGCAAAAAAGAGCAGGAGGCATGCGGCCACCCGGATCTTTCTCTTGCTTAATAAGCCTGCTTTCACTAAAAACGCTCCATCTCGCCAGATCTACACCTTTTGTTTTCGGACGAGACGGCCAAAGGTTGAGTTTAAGCCAGCTGACCTCGGCCACGATCCCGAATCTGGACCGAGGAATCAGATGGAATCACATTCTAAATCCCGTTTTCTTAAAATAAACGAAAGTTTCGTCTGCGAACACTGTACGGCCACCGTCCCTCCGTCCAAGCGAACCTGTCGGAACCATTGCCCCTATTGCCTCCATTCCAAACACGTCGACATCTTTCCAGGCGATCGCGATAATTCCTGTCATGGCCTGCTCGTTCCCACCGGCTATGAGCTCTCAGGCAAGAAAGGTCTGGTCCTTCTCTTCCGCTGCGATCGCTGTGGTGAGAAGACCCGCAACGTCGCACTGCTCGACGACCCCTATCAGGCCGATGATTACCAAGCGATTCTGGCACTTAGCCTGCCGCCACCTTGACATAAATAAATAAATTCATGGAGAGTACGTCACTCCTTGACCACGATGCTGGTTGACAGAGCAGGCGTCCCCCCTTATTAAAGGAGCGCGGGGCGAGTCCGTCTAACGATGCGGGTTGGACTGTCGCAGTGAGTTCTTCGGAACAAGCTGAGGAAAGTCCGGACATCATAGGGCAGAATGCTGGCTAACGGCCAGGCGGGGAAACCCGACGGCAAGTGCAACAGAGAGTAAACCGCCTGTCGCTGACCTTCACTGGCCAGCGATCGGTAAGGGTGAAACGGTGAGGTAAGAGCTCACCAGCAGTTCTGGCAACAGACTGGCTAGGTAAACCCCATTCGATGCAAGGCCAAACAAAGAGGGCTCCCTTCACGGGGGGCGCAGCCGGTCCGGCTGGCTCTTGGGTAGGCCGCCCGAGGCTGACGGCGACGTCAGTCCCAGACTAATGACAGTCTCGATCTCTCTTCGGAGAGTTTAGACAGAATCCGGCTTACAGACCTGCTTAGGTGAAATGGACTCGCCCTTCATTCATCCCGCTTCCCATCACAGACACGCGCACGCGCCTTGACTGAGAGACCTGCTCCCTCAGTCACATCGGGGATAAACATGCCGATTCGAAAGCACGATCCTTTCAAAGATCCCTTGGAAGGCCTCAGTTCCGCCGTCAATCCCTATCTTGAACTGCTGCGCGAAGGATCGAAAGGCGCTTTACCGCTTCTCTACGGACCGGCCCTCGCTCCCTATCCAGGTCGCTGGCGTGAACACCTGAGCCAGGCCATGGGCCATGTCCCGGAGGAACTGATCCTCGAGATCGGCAGTCACCTCGGCGAAGTCATCCTCCAGATGGCCGCAGACCATCCTCAGCGGGCCTTTCTCGGCCTCGACATCACCTTCAAGCGCGTCGTGAAGATGGCGCAAAAAGCTCGCCATCTCACCAAGAGCAATCTCACCAGTATTCTCGCCAATGCGCAGGGTCTGGAGCAGCTATTCGCCGCGCGCGAGCTCGATGGCGTCATCATATTTTTTCCTGATCCTTGGGCAAAAAAGCAAAGACAGACCAAAAACCGACTGATTAACGCCCAATTCCTGACAACGCTGGCGAATAAAATGACGAGCGAAGGATGGTTTTGGTTCAAGACAGATTGCGAACCCTATTTCAGTGAAGTCCTCGCCCATGCCAAGGCCCTCGGCTGGCGGGAGGAATCAATCGGGACGAGTCTTCCGACGCAAACCTACACGAGTCGCTTCGAACGCCATTTCCGAGATTTAGGTCTGGCGACCTACGAAAGCGTCCTTCGACCACCGCAAGACCCCAGAACGCCTCCCTCTTTCCCATCCGTAAAAATTAATTCCTAAAGAAACAGGGTCTTTCGAGCCGATACCAGGTGCGTTCCCTGTGGAGAAGCAAGAATGATCGGTCGAAATGGGCCAAAAAGCCCAAAAAAAACCAGCGACCTTCGTCTCTTGGCCGACGGCGAAGACAAGCCAGAGGCCACCTGTGACGCTTTGTCGGCAGGAACGGATCTCGCCAAGTTCGCAGAAGATGTGATAGCTTTGAATCGTCAAGCAGGTCTGTCACCCTCTTCGACGATGCCAAATAGGCATATCTTTCAAGTTGCTCCTTTAGAGAGTCTCTCCTCGAGACCAAAACTAAAGAAGCAGGTACCTGGGGAGCCAGAGCTAAAGACTCAGGTGGCAGAACTAAGACGTTTGCGTAAGGAGTGAAGGAAGACATTGGAATCGGACAGTAGCCCATACACCGTGACGTCAAACTCACAGAAATTCTGCATCCATTCTGAATCGATTGATACCATCGCTAAGATTGTATGCACCGGTCTAGGTTTGGCCGAATACGAAGTATCTTGGGATTTTGTCGATACCCAATCCATGCGCGAACTCAACCGCAAATTTCGTCAGAAGGATCGCTCCACCGATGTGCTGTCCTTTCCTCAAGAAGACTGGCTCACACCGCGCCTCTTTCACAAACCAGAATGGCCTCTCGCCGATGAGAGTGTCCTCGACGAAGATAATCCCCCGCAGATTCTCGGTGACGTCGTCATTTCTCCCGAAGACGCCAAACGCAATGCTGCCGATATCGGCCATTCGCTCGATCGCGAGACCTGTTTTCTTTTGGTCCACGGCATCCTCCATCTCTGCGGCCATGATCACGAGCAAGCCGACGACGAAAAGCTCATGATCGAACAACAAAAGGCTATCATGGAATTCCTCGAATCAGCTGCTGTCCGCCCCCTTTGGGAAGCGTGCATCAGCATCGAGGAATGAACCTATGGAAAAAGTAATTTGGGATGATTTTACCAGTTTGGGACTCATCGCCTTGTGCGTGGTAGCCACTGCGTTTTTTGCCGCGGCAGAGACGGCCATTACGTCCCTCGGAGTGCTAAAGGCTCGCCATGCGATGCAGTCCAAGGGCGGACCTGCACAATCGCTCAGGTTGTGGCTCGAGCATCCCTCGCGCGTCCTCACTACGATTCTGATGTTCAGCAACTTCGCCAAAGTATTAGCCTCGGTCCTTTCCGCCGAACTCGCTTTGCGCTATGGCGGCAACGATGCTCTCGGCCTCGCCGTTGGCACTACGACCCTGCTCCTCCTGGTCCTTGGGGAGATCGTTCCGAAATCACTCGCCCGCGCCAACTCCGAAGCGGTCGCGCAGATCACCATGCTAGGGATCAATATCCTCTATCGCCTGTTTTATCCCCTGGTATGGGCCCTTTCGGAGTTTGCGTCCGTCGTCATTCGAAAGCTTGGCAGTGAGCAATCCTTGCAACCGAGCATCACCGAAGAAGAACTCGAGTTCTTGATCGAAGTCGGTGAAAAGTCAGGTGTCATCGAAGATATGAAAAAAGACATGATCCACGGTGTCTTTGAATTCGACGAGACCAAGGTGCGAGAAATCCAAACGCCGCGCACCGACATCATCGCCGTGGAGAAGGGCGATACCATCGAGCATGCCGTCCGGCTGATTATTCAGTCCGGCCATTCGCGTTTGCCCGTCTACGACGAGCAGATCGACAATGTGATGGGCATCATTTTTGCAAAAGACCTTCTGCGCTATCTCGCTGATCCTAAACGGCAGAAGACCGGCGTCCTCACTCTCACGCAGATGATGCGTGAGCCGCAGTTCGTACCGGAGAGCAAGCCTTTGATGGAAGTCTTCAAGGAATTGAAGCAATCCAAGAACCATATGGCCATCATTATCGATGAATACGGTGGCACCGCCGGACTCGTGACGATGGAAGACATCCTCGAAGAGATCGTCGGTGATATCCAAGATGAATTCGATGCAGAAGAAGCTAAGATTCTGAAAATCGAAGAAGACGTCTACGACGTCGCGGGATTTGTAAACATCAGCGAGTTTGTAGAATTCTTTGAGCTCGAAGATTCCTTTGCCAAGGAAGTCGAAGGCGAAGTTGATACCATCGCAGGTTGGATGACACAGCTCTTAGGTCATTTGCCTGAAGTCGGCCAGACCGTGACTAACGGTCCATTGACTCTCGAAGTCACAGAAGTCGATCGGCACCGCATCGAACGTTTGCGAGTTACCCG
>CANJJY010000165.1 GCA_947474445.1 Oligoflexaceae bacterium | reverse complement strand
TTTGACGTCTCGTAGCCGCGCCAATTGGTTTTCTCGGACGGCGGTGTTATCGATATCGAGGACCTCAAAACCCTGATCTTCCTTAACCTTATATTTATTTACGCCCACGATGACGTCGTGACCCGAATCGATGCGCGCTTGTTTTTTTGCTGCCGCCTCTTCGATCATTAATTTGGGAAGACCCTGCTGAATCGCTGCTACCATGCCGCCCGCAGCCTGCAATTCTTTGATGATGTCAAGGGCGCGATTGGTCAAATCTTCAGTTAAAGATTCCATCATGTAACTGCCGCCGAAAGGATCGACAACATGGCAAATATCGGTTTCTTCTTGGATAATCAGCTGAGTATTGCGAGCGAGTCGAGCTGAAAATGGGGTGGGTAAGCTGACCGCTTCATCGAAAGAATTTGTATGTAATGATTGAGTTCCACCGAACACCGCAGCCATGGCTTCGATCGTCGTTCTAATGATGTTGTTATAGGGGTCTTGCGCAGTCAGGGTATAGCCAGAAGTTTGACAATGAGTCCGCAGCATTGAAGAACGTGGATCGTTTGGTTTAAATTCCTGCATCAGGCGATGCCATAGGACCCTCGCAGCGCGCAGCTTTGCGATTTCCATGTAAAAATTCATCCCAATCGCAAAGAAAAACGACAATCGCGGCGCAAAGTCGTCGACTTTGAGTCCGCGTTTGATAGCTGCACGAACGTATTCAGTACCGTCGGCAAGTGTGAAAGCCAGTTCGATAGCCGAATTACCTCCGGCTTCCTGAATATGGTAACCACTGATGGAAATGCTATTGAAGCGCGGCATTTTCTGAGCGGTGTAAGCAATGATGTCACCAACAATCCGCATCGATGGTTCGGGCGGGTAAATATATGTGTTTCGGACCATGTATTCTTTGAGAATATCATTTTGGATGGTGCCAGACAGCAAAGCGGGTTCAACACCCTGCTCTTCTCCAGCGACGATAAAGGCGGCTAGAATGGGAATTACGGCCCCATTCATCGTCATCGATACGCTCATCTCCGATAGGGGTATTCGATCAAAGAGAATTTTCATATCTTCTACCGTGTCTATGGCTACTCCAGCTTTGCCGACATCGCCGACAACGCGAGGATGATCAGAGTCGTAACCACGGTGAGTCGCCAGATCGAAAGCAACGCTTAATCCCTTTTGCCCCGCCGCTAGGTTCTGTCGATAGAATCGGTTGGAATCTTCAGCTGTCGAAAAGCCCGCATATTGTCTGATTGTCCATGGTTTCACGGTATACATAGTAGCCCGGGGCCCGCGGGCATAAGGTGCAAATCCCGGTAGCGAATCGGTCAATTCTAAGGGGGCAGTATCGGCTGCCGTATAGAGAGCTTTAAGTTTGATTTGTTCAGGGGTAAAGCGCGTCAGCTGGTCTATTGGCACCTGGCCAAGATCTTTTTGAGCCAGTTTGTACCAGCTGTTCAAGTCGCTTTGTCCGGTTTTGAATAGGTCGCCCATCGTCTAAACCCCCGCGTGTGCCTGAGCTTTGCGCCTGCATCGCCCAATCTTGCTGCAATGATGCGGGATTGTAGAAGAACGACCTTATTCTGGCCAGGGCTTTCGATTGAGGCCGGACCCTCGTCCGTTATATACAAATGACTGGATGGAGGACAGACATGCAAAAGCCCGGACAACAAGTGGTTTGGATTAGTCACCGCGGCTACCATAAGGACTGGATGGAAAATACAAAAAAAGCTTTCGATGCAGCTCTTGGCTGTGGCTTCCATCATCTTGAAACGGATCTCCGAAGTACTGCAGACGGGCACATCGTCCTGCATCACGATCCCACTCTTGAAAAAAGCTGTGGTCGCTCCTTGTCGATTGAAAGATCACGTTTGAGTGAAATACGTCAACTGAGAACCCTCGATGATCAACCTTTGATGATACTTGAAGAATTTTTACAAAATTATGCGGGTTGCAACTGGACTCTCGATATCAAGCCAGAAACTGGAACGAAGACTTTGCACCTTTTGAAGAACTGGGCTGAACGTAAAAAAGCTGAGTCTTGGCTCAATGCGCAGGCGCGGTTTTTGCTGTGGAATCGAGAGTCCCAAGTTCTGGCACGCCAGATTTTTCCGGCTATGAACTGCCTCGCTCCAGAAAGAGCCTGTTATCGCGCGGGCCTTGCCGTGCTGCTCAAGCTTGGTGGCTTTTCAGGGATTCAGGGAGGAACGACGTACACCCTACCGCGATTTTTTATGGGACGTGATCTCTTTACAAGTCAGATTGTGAAGGCGTATCACAAGCGGGGAGCGCGCATTCTTGCTTATTTGCCTGAACGTGATGAAGACGCTATCGCGGCAGTTGAGGCCGGATTTGACGAAATTCTAACCAATGGCAGTCCGCTGCTCTGAAATGCCGAGGCGACGATGACAATGGGATTCCAGTTCAAATTATTTTTGTTTTTCTGTCTCAGTAGCCAGAGTTTGGCCTTCAGCTTTGGTCGAGATTCTCGAGAGAAGAAGCGAGAATATACTGAAAGTCTACGCACCTTTCTCGTCACGATCGATCGATCACTTTCAGAAGCGCAAACTCAAAAGGTTTCACCGGCTACCGTGACTAAACTCTCAAAGCTCTATCAGGAGCTCAGCGCGAAGGTTTCGCCTCAGAGGAAAGCGGACCTAGAATCTGCATTAGTCCAGCTGGCGAACGTGGGATCGGTGCAGGATGGTGATCGTCAGATTCGGCGATTGCGATCGCTCGTGATCGAAGCTTTCCGCGTGGTGACGGTACCTTCTCAAACACCGAATTATCAAGATGGGGAAGGGCTTTATAAGGAGTACTGCGAGGCTTGTCATGGAGGGGGCGGGGTAGGAGACGGGAAGCTCACGCAAAACAAACGCTTTCCTATGGTGCCAGCCCCCACTAATGTAGCCATGTTGGCAGAGTCGGGAACCCGAACTGTCTTTGGAATCTATAATCTCCTTTTGGTCGGTATCGAAGGCTCGATGGAGCCCTATGATGTTTTGCTCAAGGACGAGGAAAGATGGGATCTCGCCTTCTATCTTATGGCGCAACCATTTTCAAAAAAGTGGGGACCGGTAATGGACCCGCGCAAATTGGTAGCCAGTCTATCTGGGTCCGAGCAAGAACTCCTGGCAAATGTAGGGGGAACTTTGGATAAAATAGCCAATATGACAGATATTGAGATCTTGGCGCAGATAAAATTGAAGCGACCACAAATCGAAAAGAAGGACTTGGAGCGACTTATAGTGTCTTTGCGCCGTGGAAAAAGTTTTCTTGCCGACACCCCCCGTAGCTGATGCAGCCTGCCATCAAAAGTTCGATCGTGCGGCTAGTCTGTGGAAAAAACTTGTTTTCTCCATCCTCAGGCTTGCCATGACCTCACACTTCGTCTATACCACCCCTCATTACTTCATCATCTTGTGACCTATAAATCATCGAAACGGCGATCTATAGCCCGTCTTTGTGACGAAGCTGCTCTCGTGGAGGTTCTGTTTTATGGACGTACTGCAGCTGTTGAAATTGGAACTCAAAGAAAGAGCCGCTGATTTAGCATCTTTAATCTCGCATACGCCTGGGAAAAAAAGCGTTAACACCATATTGGCTCGATTAAGAGCGCATCTCAGCCTTGAAACAGTCTACCTTCTCCCGGAACTCACCGCGATTTCGTTTAAAAACGACCTCGTCGTCTCTAAGCTCGAAAGTGAGCTGCTCGTCATCCAAGAGCTTTTAACCCTAGCATCTGAAGGGGATCAGACTTTGGAGGTCTGGCAAAAGCTAAATCAGGCATTCGCCGCTCATGCCCAGAGCATTGAAGAGCGCGCACTGCCCTTTATGCGTCAAAAAATCACGACAGCTGAACGGGAAGAGCTCTTTCACGTCTTGCAAGACGCTAAACAGGATCTGATGATGGCAGCGAGCCTGGAGCAGGTGATGTGAATCTCGATGGAAACCCTCGCTTGACCAGGAAAGAGAACTGAGGTAGTTAACACTTTCCTGAAAAGACGAGTCAGGGTAGCGCTTACCAGGCTTCCAACTACGTAGGTCAATTAAGATGAAAAACGCGATCATCAGCAACTTCGAGAAAAAGAAATTCCCCCAGGAAAGCGGTTTGCCCAAGTTCCGTCCTGGCGATACTGTTCGTGTACACTATAAGATCCAAGAAGGTACCGAAGCAGGTAAATTCCGGATTCAGCAGTTTGAAGGCGTCGTCATCGCGCACAAGCGCGGTGGAGTTGAAGGATCCTTCACTGTTCGTAAGATCGGAGCCAACAGCATCGGTGTTGAGCGCGTTTTCCCCTTGTTTTCTCCGCAGATCGCTAAAGTAGATTTAGTTGCATCGGGCGTTGTAAGACGTTCGCGGCTTTACTACTTGCGTGAACTTGAAGGCAAAGCGGCACGTATCCGCAGTCGTTACGTCAGTGTTGCAAAGCAGCCTAAAGGCTAATTTGGTACTGATGATCAACGTAAGCCTGAGAAATACCCTGCCAACGAAGGCGGGGTTTTTTCGTTATAAAATTTGGATTGGCCCAACTCTGAATAAGTTTCACCTTCTAAGGAAACCCACGAAACACCTTGAGCATCCTGAGAACCTGAAACCAGAGCGAGATAAAGTCGAACGGTTTTCACTCCCTCTGGTTTTACTAAAGTTAGGAAAATGTTGGTGCTGCGGCGAAGTATCTGAAGTTTGCGCCAAGGTAGTATTTGAGCCATATCATTCCTGGCCTTTAGACTGCGCCGAGTTTTAACCTCAACGAAGAGAATTTGTTCACCGCGCCGTGCAATCAGATCTAACTCAGCACCAGGTCGGCGCCAATTTCTTGCCATAATCTGCCAGCCGCGCTTTTGCAAAAGCTCTGCGACCAATTCTTCGCCTTGTTTCCCCAAATTATGCGTTCGCGCCATGTTCTTCAATGTAGCGTGCGATCGGAGCAAAATTGCGGCGATGCAGAGGACTAATGCCATAGACCGCGAGCGCATTTAAGTGACTTCTCGTGCCGTATCCAACATTGTCCTGAAAAGCATAGACGGGAAACTCTGTGGCTGCCTGCCTCATATAAGAATCACGTTCTTCTTTGGCGAGAATCGAAGCAGCAGCGATGGCAAAGCACAATCCATCGCCTCCAATTATGCTTTTTTGGGGGACCGAAATGAGAGGATTAATCTGATTGCCATCAATCAAGAGTAGGCTGCAAGTCGATTGAAAACCTTCAAAACTTCTCGCCATCGCTAGAAAGTTGGCTCTCACAATACCGTGTTCTTCAATTTCGCGAACGCTAGCTTGAGCCACAGAATACTTAAGGCAGATCCCCTCTATGGTGGGTCTGATTTTTTGGCGCTGCTTAGCGCTCAGTGTTTTAGAATCTCTGATTAACTTTTTGGTACCTGCATCTAGTCGCTGAAGAGCCTCGTAATCAAGGGCGACCGTTGCCGCATAGACGGGACCTGCTAAACAGCCACGTCCCACTTCGTCGACACCTGCGAGATTAAATCCCTTTTCCCATAGCTCTCGCTCTATTTGACCTTTTAATTCGCTCATCAATTTGGGCCCTTATGGATGTCTGGGGTCCAATATAGCGAAAAAAAACCGCATGAGCAGCTAGGAGATAGAAAAATAGAGAAAAGGTCGGAGGAAGATAGTCAATATGGGCAGTGCCGTTCAATGAGTTCGACTATTTTGGCTTTCGGCACAGGACCGCTTAGTTGCGCGCAGACATCACTCTTATTGAAAAGGATCAGGTGCGGAATCGTTTTAACACCGTAAAGCGCAGGAGAGTGAGCATTTTCGTCGACGTTGAGGCGACCGACAAGGACACGTTTTTGATAGTCGGAAGCTAATTCCTTCAATAGCCCATCCATAACTGCAGAGGGTCCGCACCAGGGAGCCCAAAAAGCTAGCAACAGTGGGGTTTTTTTTTCGGCGAGATGTGCGCGAAGGCTTTCGTCATTGAGATTTACAAGAGGCGTCGACATCGGTGGCATCTCCGATTGGTAAAACCAAGGGGCCAATATAAGGTTATCATACCATGTTTTTCATTTTTCGACGCCGGTCATGCCCCTTTCGCAAAGGGCTCCTGGTCTTTTAAGGATAAACTCTTTGCCTTTTTGCATCCAAAATCTTCGTGATTTTTTGATCGAGGCGTTTCAGAGAGGGGGGCTGGCTGCGATGTGCCGCTGCCTCGTAAAAGGGAGGTATAATGTCGGCCAAAATAAGTAATAAAGTGTCGGCGTCTTCACATTGCTGAAGCCAGCGGCGAATTAAGATGTGGTCATCGTAGGGAAGAAAATGCCCACGCCCCCTACATTCAATGAGATATTGAACAATGAGATTTTGACCTTGGAGATGAGACTCGGGAACATAGCTCACTTCGATAGACCCTTTTTGAAGTCATCAAGTTCAGATTCTACTTGATGAACCGCTGCCTGGAGTTTTTGAATCTCTGTTTCATACCTCAAAAGTTCATGTAAATGATCGTGGATTCGCAACAGATTGGCAACGCGAACCGATAAGCTGCTGAAATGATCGGGGTGAATGAGATCAAAGTACCAATTTGATTTGAGAGTCATGTCGAGGAGGTCTTCAACCCGCGTCAATTCGAGTGGGGTGATGATTAAGGCAGGGATCCAGATGGCTTCCTGCTTCTTGAGGCGTTTCTCAAATCCCTGCAACCAGACGAGAAGCTCTTCCTCGCCCAGATGCCCGGCATAAACGACCAAGAGATCACAGGGCAGGAGGTTCTGGTCATCGATGGACTTGAGCTTATGCCAAGTCACTTGAGGGAGAAAACGCAGCTGGAGTTCGAGCATCGATTTGAGGCTATCAAGCCTTCGCGGCTCAAGGTCCCATGAGCAAATCCGTCGCTGGAGGCTTCCGAGGTTTTGCGCGCGGGCCATAGGGAAGTTCCTTCTCCGAAATGCTGGCAAGCTTCGTTAAGAAGCCGCTTTTTGCACTTTCATATTGGGTGCGGAGGCTAGATTCCGTATAGTTTAGCATGGAGGCCTCGGAGCGCCAAGTACAGCTCTTTCTCCCTTTCGATTCGTATAAAGGAGCATCAAGTGCCCATTCAAGCTCTCAGCCCGACCCGTGTTGATCTCGTGGGAGGAACGCTCGATATTGCTCCCATGACTCAAATTCTGACACATAAGAAAACAGTGAACTTCGGTATATCCTTGTTCGCTGGAGTAACGATTCGTAAAAGTCCTGGGACATTTGTCATTCGAAGCATCGATCAAAATATTGATATTGAAGGCAATTGGCGAGACATCTGCTCTGCGGGTCGTCTCCCATTGCTGGAAAAAATCCTAGCCCACTTTTGGCATCCAGAGCTACCTCCGATCTCGATCGAAGTGCAGGCTCGCTCACCAGCTGGGGCAGGGCTCGGCGGATCCTCGTGCCTCGGCATAGCATTTGCGAGTGGATTAATTCGCGGACGAGCCGAACTGGGGATGCCGCTTGATCTCACTGAGAAAGAACTCGTTCAGCATGTCCAAGATCTAGAAACAGCTGTTATCAGAGTGCCAACGGGGTGCCAGGACTATTGGGGAGGACTGCGCGGCGGTATCAATATCATCTCATACCCACCGGGTGGTGTTGAAGTTGAGACTCTCCGTAAAGTCGGCAATGAGCAGCTTTCGGATATGCTTCTTCTCTGTTATTCGGGAGTCTCTCGCGCTTCAGGCACCAACAATTGGGCTATTTTTAAAAAGGCTTTTGACGGCGATCAACACACTCTGAACATTCTCGGTGACATTGGAAAATTGAGCGATGGGGTTGCGATCGCTGTAAAAAATCACGATTGGACGGAAGCCTTCCGCCTCTCCGCTGCGGAATGGCGACTGCGGACAAAACTTTGGTCAGATATTGAAACAGTGGAAACCAAAGCCCTGACCGCTGCAGCACTAAAGGCCGGGGCAAGTTTCGCTCGCATATGTGGTGCGGGTGGAGGTGGTGTAATGGCTGTATTTGCTCCAAGGGAGCGTCACGTGTCAGTCAAACAAGCCTTAGAATCGACGGGCGGTTCGATTTTAAATGGTGAAGTTTGCTTTTCTCCGACGGAAGTGAAGGGTTCTTTAGTATGAGCCAAGCATTTGAAAGTGATAACAAAGCGAAAGCGCTTCATATCGCTTATTACAAGAGGCACATCCTCTTTTGCGCGGGCCCTAAATGTTGCAAGGCAGATAAAGGCGATGAATTATGGCATCATTTAAAGTCAAGGCTAAAGGATCTTGGACTTGCGGTGCCCGGTTCGGGTGCGGTTTTTCGAACAAAAGCACATTGTTTGCGGGTCTGTGCGGACGGGCCAATTGCTGTCGTGTATCCTGAAGGGACTTGGTATCGCTTTATCGACAGGCGATCTCTCGATCGAATTATTGACGAGCACTTGATGCGAGGCCAAGTTGTCAAAGATTTAATATTCTCTCAGAATCATGAAATAGGACGGAGTCAATGAGTCTGCCTACCAAAACCTTCAGGACTGTGTGCGCGACTTCTTTCTTCGGTTCGGTGATATGCTTTTTGCCTTTGGGATGCGCGACAGGCGAGCATCAAGCTTTGGTGGCGATCGAGCAAAATCCACCCGTGGAAAGTTCCGAAGCTAGCAATGCAGCAGAACAATGGCAGCGCTTGGCTCAACTTACACAATCACGGCCAAACTGGAAAGCTGTCGTTCAAGATGTCTTTTTAGCACTTGAAGCCGGCGATGCCGAAAGCAAGCAGGAATGGGAAAAGGCAGTTCAAAAATGGATGGCTGTTTTGCAAATCAATGCGGATCGCTTGGGCTCAGTTGCTTTTGAGAAATGGATCTCGGGCAATGACAGAATTATGGCCCAACCGATCGGATCTGAAGTCTTGGCGCGACTTTTTCTGGCTCAAACGCGCGACGGTGAAGCAAGTCCATTTGCTCAAAAGCAAAAATTGACCAACCTGGAGCGAGTAACACAACGAATCGAAGACATACGATCGAACGTAAAGTCAGAAGCTGCCTGGCCTCCTGATCCAAGTGGTATGGGCGATGATCCTTTTTGGGAAAAAGCCGCGCAATTCGCTTGT
>CANJJY010000164.1 GCA_947474445.1 Oligoflexaceae bacterium | reverse complement strand
CGCTGAAAAGATTTGCTCCTCTCTCCAAAGGGGGGGGCGTCTTACACCTCTAATGGTTCGATAGAAACCTCCGTGATTCATCGCTATCAGATCAATCCTTAGACTTTACCGTCTGTAATAGGTCGGTTTTTGATCCATAGATTCCAAGGTTTCCCATCTTCTTTAAATTTTGGAATCATGTGCTCCGATAAGCCCGATGAGCAAAAGATATTTCAGGAGAACGGCATGAAGGGTCTATGGGGAGCGATGGCTGCTAATGTTCTGCTAATCGCCTGCAGTGGCGGGTCATTCAAAGGCAATCAGACCAGGAATTCGGATAGTAGTCTCAATGGCTTGGCAGCTGACGGTTCAGGCATTGATGGCAGCAATTCGAGCAAGGAACTCAATCCTGATGGGACGCCCGTCATTGGTCCTCATGCGGTCACTGATTTTGTAAAACTTTCTACCGGTATCGATCTTCTGATCGCAGTCGATACGAGCGGCAGCATGAAAGAGGAAAGCGCCGCCGTTCAGAATAATCTCGTTAAGATCATTCAAACCCTGCAAACCAGCAAACTCGATCCTATGATTCATTTGATGATGAGTAGCCGGCCGGTAGGCGATAAGCGAGCTCCGGCACCCATGCCTGCAGCGACGCCAAGTGTCTTATCAGCGGATCTCGATCCTACTAAAATCGCATTGATCGATCAGCCGATCGGTAGTCACGATGCTCTAGGTCATCTCACCCATTTACTCAACGGCGACTACAAAGACAAATATAAGGACATTAAAGGGCAGCCTCTCTCGACAGCCCCAGGGCTCCGGGCCGGTGCCAAGATAGAAATTCTGGTTATTTCTGATGATAACGGCACCAACGATCAAGCGACCTCGGTCAGCAATCTGGCCAAAGATTTTGATGTGAGTAACACGTTTAAAGCGACCCTGAGTGGGATCGTTGGACTTCCCGATTCGGCTCAGGCAGCCGCGGTTTGTCAAATCGCTGCCGTGGGTCAGGAATATATCAGTCTAGCGACCAAGACGGGTGGATCATTATTGGATATCTGTGCGAAGGACTGGACCGTTCTAATCGATCGCTTTTCTAAGGATGTCGTCTCGCGCAGCGCTTCCATACTGTTGAGCCAGGTGCCTATTGACCCTGCTTCCATCATAGTTAACCTCGATGGAAAAAATCTAGGCCCCGAATCCTGGACCTATCATGCCGCCGAAAATCGCGTGGTCTTGAAGCCGGAAGTGGCCTTTGAATCGGGAATGAGTTTCGGTGTCAACTACGACGCGAAGAACTGAAAGTCCGGCTCTGATCAGTGGGGGTGCAAGCCCTCGCCTTGTCCCAACAGAGCGACTCGTTCGATGAGCAATTGCCCATCGATAGGCTTGCTCAAGTGATCATCAAAGCCATTCGCTAAACAACGCAAGCGATCTTCTTTCATCGCGTGAGCGGTCAAAGCTAGAATTGGTTTTCCAAAGCCAGCCCTCCTCAGGGCTGCCGTCGCTTCGAAGCCATCCATGACAGGCATTTGCAAATCCATCAAAACGACATCGTAATGCCCGCTCAATACTTTCTCGCAGGCCTCGCGACCATTGCATGCGGCATCAACGTGGGCTCCTGCCATGCGCAGATAATGGGTAATCAGCATTTGATTGTCCGGCGCATCTTCAGCCAGCAAAACATCAAGCCCCCGCAGACTGACTTCGCGCGGTAGAACCGACAGAGGGGCTTCGTTTTTCGGTCGTTGATCTGGATATTTGACAAACAGTTTGCTCGATACAGATCCAGGATCGATGGTGATGGTAAAGGTACTGCCTTTGCCCGCTTGACTGCTGGTCAGTTCCACTTCTCCGCCAAGTAATTGGGCGAGACGACGAGCCAAGGCGAGTCCTAAACCGGTGCCCCCAAATTTTCGCGTCGTCGACGCATCGGCTTGACTGAAGGGAGCAAACAATCTTTGCGCTTGCTCGTCGGTGATACCAGGGCCCGTGTCCGTGACGATAAACGCCAGCCGCAATCCATTCTGATGGGCGACTTGGCGAATCCGGATGAGCACATGACCTTTATCAGTGAATTTGATGGCATTGCCGGCTACATTGCTCAATATCTGCTTGAGCCTTAATGGATCCGTATGAATATACTGCGGAATAGGGCCGTCGGCAAAGACAGAGAGTTGGATAGCTTTTTCCGAAGCCTGAAGATTCAAGAGAGCCATGGTATCGCCAATCAATTCGGCGACGTCCACTTCTTCACTGGTGATTTCTAGGCGACCCGCTTCGACTTTAGAAATATCCAAAATATCGTTGATGATATTAGACAGCATTTCCCCATTGCGTTTGATCGCAGCGAGGTAGTTGGCGCGTTCGGTCGGGAGAAGGCACGGGTTGGTCAGAAGTTCGGAAAATCCCATCACGGCTCCGAGCGGGGTTCTGATCTCATGAGACATATTAGCGAGAAATGCACTCTTTGCCCGATTTGCATCATCGGCAGCGATCGTCGCTGCCTTCAGCTCGGCTTGTGCTTCCATCAGAGAACTGACGTCCGAGGAGAGTAGGACCATGCCGCGGATATTGCCTTGATTGTCGAAGTCGGGAACGCCATTGATGGCGACGGTTCGCTCCCTATCATTGAAGGTAACATTGGCTTCATGATAACACACTTGACCCGAGTAGACTTGGTCGAGGAAGGGGCGAATCGTCGCGTAGTAGGAAGGACTGAAATGTTCCTTGACCGTTTTGCCGACAATTTCACTCTGTGACAAACCTATCCAGGTTTCAAAAGTCTTATTGCAGAAGACATAGCGTTCGTCGTGGTCGATATAAACGAGAGCTGCAGGGATAGCGTGCGTGATGAGAAGGAGCTCGGCTTCCTTTCTTTCGAGAGATTCTTGAATCCTTTTTCGCTCGGCGACTTCATCGGCAAATTTTTGAGTTCTTTCAGCAACGCGGAGTTCAAGGTCCTCCCGCAGGCGTTGCAGATTTTCCTCAGCTTCCTTACGCGCAGAAATATCTTGGCAGGTGGCGGCGCGGAAAAGTATTTGACCGAACTCGTCTTTAAAGGAGTTGACGTGAATTAATACGGCGAAGCGTTCACCGTTCTTGCGAATATGAGTCGACTCATAGAGTAACTCATCCGTCTCGATAATCCTTTCACTGAAAGCCGATAGATTGCCTTGCTCTTCGGGTGCAACGGTGATCGAAAGCGGGAGGCCTATCAACTCCTCAACGGAGTACCCATGCATTTCAGCAAAGGCCGGATTTACGTCGATGATTGTATCATTTTCCGGATTGGACACTGTAATAGCCCATTGAGCATTCTTGAAAATGTATTCCCATCGGCGCAAGGCTTCCTGACTCTTCTTTCGCTCCGTGATGTCTCGGATGACGCCAGTAAAATACCGTTCTTGACCGATTGAGAACTCACTGATGACAAGATCGATCGGGAAAATCGCGCCATTTTTCTTTCGAGCTTCCAATTCGCGACGGTTCCCGAGCTTGATCTGTTCCTTGCCGCTCAGATGCGATCGAATCACCATCATATAGCGATGCCGCATTTGATTGGATACGAGTTTACCAACGGACGCTCCGATTAGATCGCACGATCGATAACCAAAGATCTGTAGAGTCGCTTGATTGATCGATTTGATAATGCCCTTCTGATTGACCGTGATCACGGCATCGCCAATATTTTCCATGATACTGCTGACTCGCTTAGCCTGTCTCAGCGCGGCTTGTTCGGCAGAGTCTCTTTGCTTTTCAGCTGTGGCTTTTTGATGGCTCATTTTCTCGATGACTAAGGCATTGCGCCAGATCAATACGATGAAGATCACCGAATAGGAGATGGAAAAGAGAGCGATGCTGATTTCAGCCGCCAAGGGGTGGCTCGCAAAGGGTCTGGTTCGAATCCACCCGAGCAAAAAAGGCAAGACGAGAGCGGCCGGCAGCATGCGGCGCAGCATATAACCTGCGGGCGTCTCAGCCAATATCATCATTACCGATTTTTCTTGGGGAAACGCTGAGATCAGGGACATGCTGAGGACGATAAAGCCGGCTGCCGTATGCGCTGCCATCGCAGTCTGGGCGGTATAGTGATAAAAGGATTCAATTCCAAAAACGTAGCCGCAGAAGTTTATATAAGCTACGAAAAAGCAGAAAAAGAACGACCCAATGCGCAGCATGTTGGACTTTGCCCCGAGGGGCAAGAGAATGCTGATGGACATCAGAAGTATGTTGACCGCTGTCGCACCAGCCATCCGACCTGGATGCGACGTTTGTATGAGACTCAGCTTGTCAGAAACAAATAGCTGATCGGCGTACAGATCGATCCCACTCGCGTATTCGAGCAAAGTCAGTCCACCGATCAGGCCCGACCCGAGAGACAGGAGGGGTATGAGCCAAGGGCCAACCCTTGATCGTGAAGAAGAGGTGAGCTTCACGTAAAGAGCTAAACCCAAGCAAAAAAAGCTCAGTGCCGTGTTGAATTTCATGCTGACAAATTCAGGGCGAAAGCTTGCGATGAGAGGGAAACCAAAGAGGTGCGCAAAAGCGACACTTATGCCGAGGATCATGGTGAGCAAACTACCGAGAACAGCCAGCCTCTTCACGAGCAGGAGACGGCGCTCGACAGGGTCTGTAGGCAGCGGGAGCTGAGAGCGGAAACCGGAGTTCCACTTCATCAATTCAAAATCACTGCCAAAGAATGCCATAAACCACCTTTTTTGCTGATAAAATCTTTTCACAGCCAAAATGTGGGGAAAGACATACAGGCGACTGGTGAGAGCGAACTCACAAGGAAGCCTCTTCTGAACTTGTTACACCCTTCTGCTATCACTCAATGCGCGGATTGTAAAATAAGACTCAACGATGAAACTGGAAAAATTATTTAAAATTTTCGCAAAGGACAGGGTGAGCGGGAAGTTCCTATTCAAAGCTTCCGGCCATTCCACGTCGATATTTCAGTATGGCACCTATCGTTGAGGTGAAAATCAGAGACGTGGGTCAGCAAGTGATTGACCCAAGTCCCTGAATTGATGCTGACCAGAGGTTTGAAACGGCTCGCTGCAGCTGCTGATCTTTTAGCAATCAGTAGGCGGTTTCCAGGGGCGGACGATTCTGAACTATGGTTTCAATGCGTTGGAGGACACCCTGATCGAGGCGCTGACTCAAATCACTGGCTTTCAAATTTTCGACCAGCTGCTCGGCTCGCGAGGCACCAAGAATGACGGTGCTAACGTGCGGGTTTTTGAGGCACCAGGCCACCGCGAGCTGCGCCAGGCTCATGTCGAGATCTCGGGCGAGGACCTGTAGATCCTGAACTTTTGCCAAGCGATTCTGACCCGCTTCGGATTCTAACTCTTTGCGCATCCATTCATATCCGGAGACGGCCAGGCGTGAATCGGGAGGCACGCCTTGGTTATATTTGCCGGTTAAGATGCCAGAGGCCAAGGGTGACCAAATCGTGGTTCCCATACCGTATTCAGCATAGCAAGTGGCATATTCGCGCTCCACCCGGTCTCGGTGAAAGAGATTATACTGCGGTTGTTCCATGGTCGGCGGATTGAGGCCGTATTGCTGGGCGATGCCGTGCGCCGCAGCGATTTGCGCGGCATTCCATTCGGAAGTCCCCCAGTAGAGGATCTTGCCACTGAGAACGAGCTCGTGCATCGCCCGCACGGTTTCTTCAATCGGCGTCTGCACATCGGGGCGGTGGCAAAAGTAGAGATCAAGATAGTCGACTTCCATGCGACGGAGAGCCGCATCGCAGGCGTCACGAACGTGTTTACGACTCAAGCCACGCTGAGTCGGTTTTGGGCCTCCCCAAAATACTTTCGAGGAAAGGCAGTAGCTGTCACGGCTCCAACCGAGAGACTTCAGGGCTTGACCCATGATGAGTTCAGAATGGCCTTCCGCATAGACTTCGGCGTTGTCGAAAAAATTAACTCCTGCTTCGTAGGCTATCGACATCAGTTTTTTAGCTGAGGATAGATCGACCTGATTGTGGAAAGTTACCCATGAGCCAAAAGAAAGCTCGCTGATCTGAAGGCCCGCTTGGCCGAGTCGGCGATATTGCATGATGATCTCCTTGACGAGGTGAAAGCCGCGCGCTCCAGGAACGCGCAGCTCCTTACCTGACTACTTAAGTCAAGATCGTGAAATTCGACAAGAGATCTCTTAGGGCGCGCGACTATTCAGGCGATTGTTCGAGGTAGAAGTGGGCCCGAAGACCTTGAGCTCCCAAATCGAGGCGAAGTCTTCTTCGCGTTCCGTCTCAGTGATAAGCAGCTTTATATACCGAGCCTTGGTATTTTTCACATCCGTGTACGGACTAAACGATTGAGTTGCATTCTTGTGATCGGCAAAGAGAGTCCAATTTTGGCCATCTATCGAAGCTTCAATGTGATAGCGAACCCAACGCTCCGCATATTCAAAGCTTAATTCAACGCGTCCGATTTCCTTGATGTCTCCTAGATCTATCTGGAGCCACTGCGGTTTGGAGGCGGTGGCCGCAGTCCAGCGCGTTCCATTGTTGTTGTCTAGAGCGGCAGCAGGTGAATAGTTGACGCTGAAAATGGACGAGGCCACTACCGACTTGCCTGCAGCCAAATTCTGTTCCAATTGTGAGTTCTGCCTGATGATCGCAGGCCCCTCGTGGGTAGGTGCCATGCGCTTGATGCCACCATCTGCGTCAAAGTTCATCTCGTCGATCGCGACTTGACGTCGCAAGCCATCGGCGGCATGGGGATTATCATGGCGATGATAAATCACGTAATAAGTACCCTTTTCCTCGAGCACCGAATGATGGCCTGGCCCATGAATTGATCCATCGGACGTCGTGGAGAGGATGGGATTGTTTGGTCCATCGACGAAAGGTCCGTAGGGAGAACGGCTGGTGACGTAGCGCAGATTATACGAATCATTCGAACAATCGCCGTTCGAATACATCAGATAGTAGATTCCCCCTCGCTTTAACATGAATGAGCCCTCTTCGAATGAGGGTAAAATGAGGGGGGATGGACTCTCAGCAAAAGAAATCGCATCGTCATTCAAGCGAACGACCTTGGGAAACTTTATGCCGCCGTAGTAAAGATAGAGTCGCCCATCGTCGTCGAGGAAGGGTTGGGCATCAATATCGTCAGCTGCAAGCAGAGCTTTTTCCGTCCATGGACCTGTAGGTAGATCTGATTCAGCGACGTAGGTACCTGGACTAAAAGTTTTACTGTAATAGAGGAAGTATTTTCCATGATGGAAGAGGGCCGATGCCGCCCAAAACGTATCAATGCTGACGTCGAAGGTCATTTTCTCAAATCGCCAATGGGCCAAGTCCTCGGACATCCAGACGCCCGGGGCACCCCCTCGCCAAGAATTGCCATCCGTTGTTCCGTAGATGTAGTAGGTAGACCCAAACTTGTGAATACTCGGATCAGCAAAATAGGCCGGAAGGATGGGATTTCCCGCATTAGGCGCGGTGGCCTCCGACGCGGCTAAGGCTGGTGCCTTGTGCGCGAGCAGAGCATATGCAGTCAAAAAAGACGCAAAGATCCAAAATTTCATGGTGAAACCCCCCTAAGTTTGGCCCGTTATGTTTCAATAAAGTTTTGAAGTTAAATGAAGATAGGCCCGCACACCCGGCTACCACAAGTTCAAAAAAATGAAGCCTTCCAGAGGGGAAATGTGCCGCGAATCATGCACAATCGACCTTTTTCGCTCGGTGATCCGCGCAAGCGTTTCGCCGGAGACACCGCTTCTTGCTTCAAAATGGCTCTGCCATGGGCTGTATTGTCCATAGCTGAAAGTTTGCAGGTGTGAGAGTTTACCGGTGGAAAATTTGTCCCCTCAGCAGCGGAGCATTTCATGTCAGGGCATCAGTGGAACTTCTTTAGGGCTGGCAACGTCGTCCAGGTCGATATCAAGACGACCGCCGATCTCGAACACCTGGCCGAACTCGATCAAAAGCTTTGGATGGCCCTCTCGATGCCAACGCGAGGTCTTTGCGGTGATCCTCGGGGTCGCGAGGAAATCGATACTGATAAAGACGGTCACATTCGCCCTCCAGAAATCATCGCTGCCGTCGCCTGGCTTCAGGCGATGCTGCACGATTTGCAGCCTGTCATCGCCGGTGCTGATCGACTGGCTCTTGATAATTTCAAGCAACCCTCGGTCGCCGCTTCAGCCCGCCATGTCTTAAGACAGAAAGGCAAGGCAGATGCGCAAGAAATAACACTCGCCGATATCGATCAAGCAAATGAGTTGCTCGCTGCCGAGGTGTTCAACGGCGATGGGGTCTTGGTGCCCGAAGCGAGTGAAGATCCAGCCTTGGCCGTCCTGATTCAATCCATCATCGTGCGCTATCAATCCGTCTCAGACCGCAGCGGTAAACTGGGAATCAATCGCGAGATCTTAGCTAATTTCTTTGCCGATCTTGAAGGACAGTTGCGTTGGTATGCGGAATTTGATCATTTGCCGCGTCTGTTGGGGCTTCCTCTCGAAGCGATGAATCGGGCCTATAATGCTTATTATCAGGTGCGAGATAAGATCGACGACTATTTCATGCGCTGCCAGTGGGTGGCTTTCGATGCTCGGGCTCAGCTCGCAGCCAATCGCCTTGAAACCGAATTTCATGCCATCGGTGCCAATCTCCTGCGGGCCGATGCGGAAGTCCTGTCGTGTTTACCTTTGGCTCAGGTCAGCGCCGAGGTCGTCTTACCTCTCGATCGGCGACTGAATCCTGCCTGGCACGATCTCATGAAGACCTTCGTGCGTGATACTCTCCAGGTTCTCTTGCAGACGACCAGTCTCACGACCCTGACGCGCGAGCAGTGGCAAGTGGTCAAAGACATGCTCACTCCCTTTTCTGTGTGGCGGGATAAGCAACCCAAAAACAATTTGGACAGTTGGACGCTTGAGGAAATGCGCAGCATTCCCAGTCCTTCCGCCTTTGAAGCCATTGAAGGACTCCTTCAAACTGATGAAAAAGTGGCGATTGAATACGTCAATCTCAAGGAGCTACAGAAAGCCCTCTTGCTTACGCGGGACTTCGGGCAAATTTTACGCAATTATGTGAATTTTTCTG
>CANJJY010000163.1 GCA_947474445.1 Oligoflexaceae bacterium | reverse complement strand
ATCAAACACGCTTTGGTAGCGATGCAGGATGCCGTCCATCATGGGCGAATGAAAAGCGTGCTGCGTTTCAAGACGACGGCTCGCGATGCCCTGATGCTTGAGCGTTTGCGCGAAGGTCTCGATACTCGGGAGAGGACCAGCGACGACGATGGACTCGGGTCCATTGATAGCTGCGAGAGCGAGATCGCTCGGTAAGATCGTCTTAAGGGACTCCCAAGCGGACCGAATTGCCAGCATGGCTCCAGCTGGAGCTTCCTGCATCGCAGATGCGCGCGCGTAGACGACGCGGACCGCATCTTTTAAAGTAAAGACGCTGGCGAGGCAAGCGGCACTCAGTTCACCTGTGCTGTGACCGATCAAGGCTCGGGGCCTGACACCGACTTCGAGGAGTGAACGGCCGAGAGCCCATTCGAGGCTAAAAAGAGCGGCTTGCGTATAAAGCGTTTCATGCAGGGGATGCTCGCCCGTATCAGCCCTGGCGTTCAAAGCTTCACTGACTTTGAGACCGCAGAGTTCGGCGAAGAGATCGAGCGCCTGCTGGTAGAGCGTGCCGAAGCGAGGCCAGACTCCCGCGAGTTCGAGGCCCATCTGCGGATATTGAGTGCCCTGCCCAGGAAAGAGCAGGACGAGGTCTGCTCGCTCGGAGCTGGGTGTGCTGCGACACGGAGCGGGAGCCTGCTCCGCCGCCTGGATCAGACTCGATGCGTCGTGACCGGCGATGGATTGTCGCCATTCAAAGCTTTCTCTGTGTTTAAAAATCGTCGCAGAGAGAGCCTCTGCTTTTGCCGGTTGACTCTGCAAGGCCTTGGCGAGCGAGAGACCGAGAGCCTGACAGCTTTTCGCATCGGCAGCTGACCAACTGAGTACGAGCCAGGGGTCTGGCGATGCCGAGATGGGCGCTGCTTTTGCCTTCGGAGGAGCCTCCTCTATCAAGAGATGCGTATTGGTTCCACCGACGCCGAACGAGCTGATGCCAGCCCGCCTGATTCCCTGCATCGGCCACTGACTTTTTTCTTGGGGAACATAGAAGGGACCGCGCTCTAAGCGCAGTTCAGGATTGAGAGGAAAAGCGTGAGGTGCTGGTGGAATCGTTCCCTTGGCGACCACCATCACGGCTTTCATCAAACCTATGGTCCCGGCCGCTGCCGTTAAATGGCCGATGTTAGCTTTGACCGAACCTAAAGCGCAGGAGTGGGGTTGCGCTGCGTCGTCGGCATAGGCGCGGCGTAGTCCTTCAATCTCAATGGGATCACCGATCGGCGTGGCCGTGCCGTGACATTCAACATAACCGACACTACTTGCTGACCAATCTGCTCTTTGCAGCGCGCGATGGATCGCATCGGTTTGACCCTGAACACTCGGTGCTGCAAAACTACTTTTTTCGGCTCCGTCGTTGTTGATCCCCCAGCCGCGGATGACGGCGTGGATGTGATCTCCATCGCGCTCTGCATCGGCCAAGCGTTTGAGGACCACGACTGCGGCGCCATCGCTAAACATCGTGCCGCTGGCGTCGGCGGCAAAAGGCCGACAATGACCATCGCGCGAAAAGATTCCGCCTTCTTGATAGAGATGACCGCTGGCTATCGGAGCATTGATGGAGGCTGCGCCGGCGATGGCCATGTCGGCGTCACCGAGCAAGAGGGTCTTGCTCGCTTCTATCACGGCCACCAGGGAGCTGGAACATGCGGTGTGGACGGACACAGCGGGACCTTTGAGATCGAGAAGATAAGCCAGTCGGGTGGCGACGTAATCCTTGTCATTGCCTATCATCGCCAAGAGCTCTTCTTCCGAATGAGGAAGGGCATGCCCCTGCATGATATTGCGCGAAAAGTAGGTGTTCGATCCTACGCCCGCATAGACGGCAATGCGCTGCTTCGCACGCGTCGCACTGTAGCCCGCATCTTCGAGGGCCTGCCACGCGGTTTGAATGAGAATCCGCTGCTGGGGATCGATTAAGGCAGCTTCGCGGCGGTTCACGCCGAAAAAGCTGGCATCGAAGTGATCGCCAGCGATGATTCCACGCGCCGCGACATAATTCGGATGGGAGGTGATGGCCTGCGGCAGACTCGCATCAAGTTCTTCGGGCGAAAAGCGACTGATTCCTTCTTTGCCGACTTCGATCATGTCCCACAATTGTTGCCAGGTTTGAGCGCCTGGTACAACGCAGGCCATCCCTATGATGGCGATGGCGTCACGGCCATCGACGCTTGGCCTAGGCAGCGTCGAGTCGCGCGGTAATTCAATCGGAGTGGTTTCCGCGAGTAAGCGTGCCAGAGCCTGGGCATCAGGAGCTGCAAAGATATCGACGACGGAGACCTGCCGTCCGAGGCGTTTGCTGAGCGCGGCAGCGGCATGGATAGCTTGTAGCGAAGAACCTCCGCAATCAAAAAAGCTGTCGCCTGCTTCGGGGGTGAGAGGCGCGAGGATCTGGGAATAAACCGCAAGGATATCGGGAAGCAGACCCTCTGCGTCGCGGTTCTCCTCGGCTTTGACTTCAATTTTTTGCTCGAGGATAGGCGACAAGGTCGCGGTATGAGGCAAAGCAGCATCGGGACTCACTTCAGTCGTGGTCGACCAGGTTTCGGTCGGAGCTAAAATCGCCGGACTCCGCGGGCCCGCCGTCTCTAAGAAATTTAGATTGATCCAATGCTTGAGGGTTTCAATCAACTTTCGTCTGTCCTCGAGCATGGTAAAGAGATGATCCGCGTGAGGCCAATGGTGGAGTTCGAGCTCCGGGCCAAACTCGGGAGCTTTGAGCATCGCGGTGAATTGACCGCGATGGGAGAAGTAAGGGCTAAAGCCCCCCGTATAGATGATCAGGAGTCGAGTTCCCCTGGCTATCATATCTTTGAGGTCATCGCGGGCCTGCAGGGGATTCGGGTAATTCGATTCAAACAGATCGTAGACAGGCTCAATGGCTTCGCGCGTCTCAAATTGTTTGGCGACCAAGCGTTTCCAACGGCGCCAGCTGCCGACTTTTTGGAGAAAGTAGAAGATTTTGTGCGAGAGAGTCGGATAGACAAAGGTGTCGACCATGAAGAGGCCTTTGACGCGCGGATCGGTCCTTGCGTAGTAATACGCGTCGACGGCGCTCGAGCAGATTCCTATCAATATAATATCGGCGAGTTGATAGCGATCTATCAAAAGGGTCACGGCATCGGCTAGGTCGGCCGTGGTCCTCGTCTGAACTTCGAGGTTTTCGCCGCTGTCTTCGCTATCGCCAAGGCGCGAGAGATCAAAGCAAAGAGTCGTGATCCCGAGGGAAGCCAGATCTTCAGCCACTTCGACATTGACGCGATAGGGACCATTTCGATTGGATACGCCTGTATTCCAAAGCAAGGCCCCGATAGGCGTTACATCACCTTGAGCTTCGTAGACGACTCCTCTCAGCTGCTCGCGACGACCAAAACGAAAGGCTCGCTTGTTCATGTCAAGTCCCTCCGAGGATGCGAAGAATGGTGCGCAATGTGACGGCTGGAAATGCCCGCACGCGAAAGAATCGATCGTCATTCCAATGCATCGCTTCGCCCGTCTGATGATGTTCCACCCGGGGGCCCTGCTTGGCCACAATTTTTAGCCATTCCATCGAACTCTCATCGCTCGCGAGGAGATGCACTTTTTTTGCGTAGGTGCTCAACATGGTTGGGCTGATCGAAGCAAGCTGGGCGCGAAACAAAGTCGTCAAAGGAAATCCCCAGCTTTGTGCATCGCTGTAGCCAGCCTGATGAAAAGGTGGATTGACGGCATCTCGATTGAGCATCTGTTGATGCGAAGACTGCAGCTCTTGCAGGTAAGCGAGGCCATCGAGAACAGGGTCCCATAGCACCAGTTGAGCGATCCCGCCTTGCGTGCTCGCTCGCAGAGCGATCGTTCCTCCGAGGCGGGCTCCAAAGAGAGTGATGCGCGATAGTTTGAGGTTTTGTTTGAGCCAGGTAAGGGCGGCGATGGTATCAAGTTCCCAGGCATCAAGCGAGGCTTCATGACTCGGTCCGTCCGAGTCGCCAGTGCAGCTGTAATCAAAGCGGAGAACTGTGTAACCCAGTTCAGCGAGTTGCCGGCTCAATTGCACGTGCGCTTGATGCAGACGCATCATATCCTGAGGTGCAGGATAACACATGATGATTCCCTCTTCGCGGCCGCGTCCCGTAGGAGGATGCAAAATACCAAAGAGCTGACGCCCTTGCGAAAGGAAAAAAAAGACTTCGCTGCCCTCGCTCGCCGTTAATTTCTTTGCTTCATCGCTCATCGCCGATCTCCTTGACGCATGGCACCCCGTCTGCCCTGGGCCGCCTCGAGCATCGCCGCAATCTGACTGATGTTGAGCAGGAGGAGATCGCGGATTTTAAGGGTAAAGCCGAGATCCTCCTGGCAGCGATGCAAGACGCGGAGGGCGAGCAGAGAATGTCCTCCAAGATCAAAGAAGTTATCGCTGCTACGCACATGAGGAAGGCCGAGGAGCTGACAGAAAATCGCGGCAACCTTGGTTTCATAGAGGGTGAGATGCTGGACGGGACCGACGTCTGCCATCGCTTGGGGAGCGGGAGGGGAGGGCAATCGCTTCCGGTCAATCTTTCCACTCCCGGTCAAGGGCATCTCTTCAAGGACGATGAGTTGATTCGGTAGCATGTATTTAGGCAATCGGCCGAGAAGGTGACGATGCAGAGTCGGGAGATCGAGCGAACTTCCAGCGTGTAATCGCACGTAGGCGAGCAAACGTTGATCGCCGGCAATCGGTTCATCGATGAGGCAGACCGATTGAGCAATGGCAGGATGTTCGCTCATGAAGCTTTCTATTTCACCGAGCTCGATACGAAATCCACGGAGCTTAACCTGATGGTCGACGCGGCCCATATATTCAATGCGACCGTCCCGCCTGAGGCGAGCTCGATCGCCGGTATCGTACATCCGTTCTAGAGGACGAAAGCGGTGCGGTCGGAAGCGTTCTGCCGTCAACTCGGGTCGCGCCCGATAGCCGCGGGCGAGAGCGGGTCCGGCGAGGTAGAGCTGTCCGATGGCTCCGAAAGGCAGAGGGTGCAGAGATTCATCGAGAATCAAGGCTTCATAAGCGGGAAGCACGCGACCGATGCAGATCGGCGCTTCCGGATCGAGGATGCGTTCGGCAGTAGCCCAGACGGTCGCTTCCGTCGGTCCGTAAACATTCCAGAGTTGACCGACTCGGGCAAAAATCTCGCGAGCCAGATCCTGTCTGAGAGCCTCTCCTCCGCAGAGGGCGATGAGGTTCTGCTGTCCTTTCCAACCGCTGCCGAGTAAGAGACGCCAGAAGGCGGGCGTCGCCTGCAAAAGATTGATCTCTTTATGGGCGAGGGCTTCGATCAAGCAGCCGCCATCACTGCCTTGCTGGGTATCGACCAGCACGATGGTGCCGCCTCTTACCAGAGTCAAAAATATTTCAAGAACTGAAATATCAAAAGAGATCGTCGTGATGGCCAGCGTCCTCAGCTGGGCCGGTAGCTTGAGCGTATCTTGCATCGCATGAAGGAAATGAACCACGGCGGAGTGCTGAATTTCAACTCCTTTGGGCTGTCCCGTCGAGCCTGACGTGTAGATGATATAGGCGAGATCATCCGGGGCTGCGAGAGGGACGTCAGCATGTTCAGGACTGCTATCGATAGCGATGCGCTCACGATCAAGACAGACTTTGGTGACCTGGACCTCTTCGAAGAGATCGATGAATTCCATTTCTGTCACGATCAAATCAAGCCCGGCGTCCGCAGCCATGAACCGGAGGCGCTCCTTGGGATAACTCGGATCGAGAGGAAGATAGGCCGCGCCGAGCGAGAGGATAGCCCAGAGACTGACGATCAAATCCGCCTGGCGATGCAAGGAGACGCCGACGATCGATCCACGTTGGACGCCTTTTTTCGCCAGATAAAAGCCGAGGCGCCGTGCGGCACCCTCGAGCTCGGCGTACGAAAGCTGTCGGCCGTCCAGGGTTTCGACAGCAATTTGATTGCGATACTGGCGCGCAGCGTTGAACAGCCAGCGATCGAGACTCTTAACTGGCGCTTCATCGGTAATGGGCTGGCGTCCAGCCTGGAGGACTTCCGCTTGAATATGCGGTTCAAGCAGAGCAAAGCGTCGGAAATCAACGCCAGGTTCGCCCGCCAGTCGATCGAGCAGGCAGCGAAACGCCAAGGCAAAGGCTTGCATCGTCTCTTTTTCCCAAAGGTCTTTGCGAAAGTTCAGGCCAGCGTAGGTTTGCTCGGCATGTCGTTCAAACCAGAACACGATGTCCGTATCAACCGTCTGACTTTTCAATCGCAAGGGCTCGACGTGAGAGCTGTCGAGTTGAATCACTTGGCCACTGTGATCTTGATAGAAAACCATGGCACTATAAAGCGGCGTTCGACTCTGATCACGGGGAAGTTTAAGTGCTGCGATGAGATGTTCAAATGGCAAATCGGCGTGAGCCTGTGCTTCGTAGGTTGCCTTCTTTACGCGATCGATCAGTTCGCTGAAAGGGATATTATCCTTCCAACTGACGCGCAGAGCCGCGACGTTGATAAAGTTGCCAAGCAGCTCAAAATATTCGCTTTGACTGCGGCCGTGGACGGGGGTGCCAATCACAAGGTCGGTTTGTCCACTTAAGCGAGACAGCAAGGCGAAGGTCGCCGCGACGAGCGTGTGATAGAGAGTACTGCCTCTCTCACGCGCTAGATTTTGCAATTTTCCCTCAATCGTCCGATCCCAGGGGATCCAGACCGTATCGGCTTCGTGCCTTAGCTCAGCGGGTCGGGGCCAATCGGTAGCTAAGGCGAGCGTATCGGGCAGGGGATCAAAGCGCTGCTTCCAATACTGAAGCTGCTCGTTCATCGAAGGATCCTGAGCTTCCGCGACACGGGCTATTGCGTAATCGCTAAAGTTTACCCGGGGCTGCTGAACGGCTATCTGTTGGTTCTTTCTGTGCTCTTGATAGAACTTTTGAATGCGCCGCCAAAAAACGCCGTAGGAAAAGCCATCCCAAAAGATATGGTGGCTCAAAAGGTAGAAGATAGAGCGGCCGTCTTGAAGTCGGAAAAGACCAACCTGAAAGTGAGGGGCTCGCGTGATGTCGAGGCGCCGTCGACTGATTTCGACGATCGTCTGTTCTATCTCAGGGAGCGAATGAGGGACTTGAAACATAACCGCGACGGGGAGTTCGATGGCAAAAGCTTCGGTGATGCGCTGCGTCGGTTCTGGGGTGCTGTAATCGATGTGGCAGCGAAGTGATTCCTGCTCGAGGACCAGCGCTTCGATCGATGCGCGAAAGGCTTCAAGATCAAAGGCTCCATGGATAATCCAAGCGCCCATCAGGTTGTGAACGCTCGTTCCCGGATCGAGTTGTTCGACGTAAAGCATGCGCGACTGCGAGGGGGTCAAGGGAATGGGCGCTTTTTTTTCGCTGAACGGCGAAGCGAGACGCAGAGAGGGAATCGCCGGAGCTTCCGCGGCGGCTAAGTTTTCTGCCGCCGGAGGAAGAGAGACGGCAAGCGGTGTCGGCAAAGGTACCTGCCGGGGATGAGGCAGTTGCTTTCTGTCGATTTTACCGTTCGGAAGGAGGGGGAATTTATCAAGAACAACATAGAGTTGAGGGAGCATGTAGGGCGGCAGGCTGGTCTTGATCTCCTGGCGCGCTCGCTTTTCATCCCACTTGCCTTCTACCGTGATGTAAGCAACCAAACGGAGATCATCAGCCCCAAAATCCTGAACGGCAGCCACGCAGTGACTCACTGCCGAGAGCCGACTGACATGAGCTTCGATCTCTCCTAATTCCATGCGGAAGCCACGGAGTTTGATTTGATGGTCCGTTCGACCGAAAATTTCGAGTTGTCCCGACCAAGTGTAACGGCCGAGGTCGCCGGTGCGGTAGACGCGCGATCCTTTGCCGTCGGGACCCAGAGTGATAAATCGCTCGGCGGTCAAATCGGAACGCCCTAAATACCCTAGAGCGAGGCCTTCGCCGCCTATATAAATTTCACCCTTTTGTCCCGGAAGAACCGGCTCAAGCGCATCGTTGAGAATATGTATCGTGGTATTGGCGATCGGGCGACCGATGGGCACTTGAATGTCTTGGCCCTGCAATCGATGGAGGGTACTCCAGACTGTCGTCTCGGTTGGACCATACATATTCCACACTTCGCTCACAAGTGGGAGGAGGCGGCGCGCGACATCAGCGGGAAAGGCTTCGCCGCCGCAGAGTGCTTTTTTCAGACGCGATCCTTTCCAAGCGGCATCGAGAAGGAGGCGATAAGTCGAAGGCGTGGCTTGAAAATGAGTGATGCCTTCCCGTTCGAGTATCTCTTTGATGCGGCGGCCGTCGCGTGATTCTTCGGCGCTTCCGAGATAAACTTGCGCTCCCACGAGCAGAGGGAGAAGAAGTTCGAGGACGGCAATATCAAATGAAAGAGTTGTGACGGCGAGCATCTTATCGTTGGCTTCCATGCCTGGTTGCTCGCGCATGCTCAAGAGGAAATTCACAACGGAGCGATGCGAAAGCATCACGCCTTTGGGCTGGCCGGTTGAGCCCGAAGTATAGATTACGTAGGCTAATGCGCGCGAGTCTTGCACGGGCTGCTTCAAGTCTCGAGGGTCGTAGGCTGAGAGAAGATCCGGTAGATCTTCGAAGGCGAGCGTCGCGACTCCCTCAGGGCATATCGACAGAAGAGAGCGCGCACTCAGCCACGCCTTGAGGCCAGAATCAGCGATCATATAGGCGAGTCGATCGCGAGGAAACTCCGGATCGAGAGGCACATACGCCGCACCAGCTCTGAGAACGCCAAGCAAGGCAGGGACGAGCCAAGGGCTGCGGGGAAGGGCAAGTCCAACGCGATCACCGACCTGCACGCCTAAGGACAAAAGATGCAGCGCGATCTGCGCGGAGAGTCTGTCGATGTCGGCGTAACTCAAAGTGAGGTCGCGACTGAGAACGGCAGCTTTGCTGCTGAATCGCTCCCAAGAAGGGGCGAGGAGTTCTGGAATGGAGGACTCGAGGTTCCAGAGTCGTTCGGTCTGATTCCATTGGGATTGAAGCACAGCGGCTTGATCCGGAAAGCGGAGCTGAGCGATGGGCTGACTGGAAGCTGCCGGAAGTTGAGCCAGGAGGGCATCGAAGAGGCCAATCCAGAGCTCCAGGGT
>CANJJY010000162.1 GCA_947474445.1 Oligoflexaceae bacterium | reverse complement strand
CGCCCCGTTTCTGCCTCTCATCTTACATGTAGCTTTCTTCGTCATGTCCGTGACCGGCATGGCTGCCTTTGCTCTTCTTCTCTGGCTTGTCGGTGACCATCGCTTCGGTGGTCAAAAGCAAGCTGGCGACCGATGCGGCGTTGGTCAAAGCAGTTTTGGTGACCTTGGTCGGGTCGATGACGCCGGCCTTGAGGAGGTCTTCGTACTGCTCGGTGTGAGCATTGTAGCCGTAGCCGTCTTTGCTCAAACGAATTTTTTCGACGATAGGAGCAGGCTCCAGTCCAGCATTCAGCAGGATCTGACGCAGAGGCTCTTCGATCGCACGGAAGATGATGTTCACGCCGTGTTGTTGCTCGGCAGTCACCGGGAGGCCTTTGAGGGCTTCCTGGCAACGGAGGAGGGCGACACCCCCACCCGCTACGACACCTTCAGCGACAGCAGCGCGGGTCGAGTGCAGAGCATCTTCGACGCGAGCTTTCTTTTCTTTCATCTCAGCTTCGGTGGCAGCACCGACAGAGATGACGGCCACGCCGCCGACGAGCTTGGCGAGACGCTCTTGGAGCTTCTCCTTGTCGTAATCACTGGTCGAATCGCTGATCTGCTTGCGAAGAACTTTGACGCGAGCGTCGATATCTTCTTTTTTGCCGTTACCGTTGACGATCGTCGTGTTGTCTTTTTCGATCGTTACGCGCTTGGCATAACCGAGACCTTCGAGCGGCAGATTTTCAAGCTTCAAGCCCATGTCTTCCGACACGAGTTGGCCGCCAGTCAAGGTTGCGATGTCTTCGAGCATCGCCTTGCGACGATCGCCGAAAGCAGGAGCTTTGACCGCGCAGATTTTCAAGACGCCGCGTAGCTTGTTCACCACGAGGGTGGCCAGAGCTTCGCCTTCGATGTCTTCGGCGATGATCAAAAGAGGCTTCTGCAGACGAGCAACTTTTTCCAGAACAGGAAGGAGTTCCTTCATGCTCGAAATTTTCTTTTCGTTGAGAAGAATAAACACATCTTCCAACTCGACCGTCATGCGCTCGGAGTTGGTGACGAAATAAGGCGAGAGATAACCGCGGTCGAATTGCATTCCTTCGACAACGTCGAGGATCGTTTCCATGCCCTTGGCTTCATCGACGGTGATCACACCATCGCGGCCCACTTTTTCCATCGCTTCAGCGAGGATTTCGCCGATCTCTGGATCGTTGTTGGCAGAAATCGTGCCGACGTGAGCCACCGATTCACGGCTGTCACAAGGCTTCGACATCTTGTCGAGGTGCTTGATGATCGCGGCAACGGCGAGGTCGACGCCGCGCTTCAGTTCCATGGGGTTGTGACCGGCAGCAACCAACTTATTGCCTTCGCGGAAAATCGCTTGGGCCAAAACTGTGGCGGTCGTGGTGCCGTCGCCAGCGCTATCAGCGGTGCGCGATGCGACTTCTTTGACGAGCTGAACGCCCATGTTTTCGAACTTGTTTTCGAGTTCGATTTCCTTGGCGACGGTGACACCGTCTTTGGTGATCAAGGGCGTGCCAAAGGAACGATGAATGAGGACGTTGCGGCCTTTAGGACCCAAAGTAACTTTAACGGCATTGGCTAGGGTATCGACGCCCTTCAGAATGGCATCCCGCGATTGCGTGCCGAAGCTGATCATCTTAACGCTCATAGATCTCTCCTAAATCGGATGTGAAAAAGCAAAGCAGTTGAGAACGCTGCAGTCGACATCTTCGATCTGCGGCTCATGGTGAGGCCCTGAGTCGATCCACGACGAGGCCTGATCATGTCATAATTGCTTCTTAGTCGAGGACGGCAAGAATGTCGTCTTCACGCATGATCAGGTGGTCCGTTCCACTGATCTTGATTTCGTTGCCTGCATACTTGGAATAAAGGACGCGATCGCCGGCTTTGAGCTCGGGCTTAACGACCTTGCCGTCTTTTAAGACGCGGCCATTGCCGACGGCGATCACTTCGCCCTCTACCGGCTTTTCCTGAGCGTTATCAGGGATGATGATGCCGCCAGCGGTTTTAGATTCGCCGGTCAAAGGCTTGATCACAACTCTATCTTGCAAAGGTCTAACCTTCATACTTTTCCTCCCAATGAATGGACGAGCCCTAGAACATATAAGGTGAACCTACAGTAAGCCCCCGGGAGCGTCTGTCAACTGGCGCTTTGCATTTTTTTATTCTTCATCAGCCATTAGGATATGGTTGGAAGAAACCAAAGGGTCTTGGTGCTAATGGCTTGGTACTTTTTCCTTAAGTTTCAAAGGGCTAAACCTCATGCGCTTCTGTTATACTCGCCGGACTGCCTAGAGGAGGGACGGGAGAAATGGGCTTGCTTCCTTCGGACAAGCGAAAGAATTACGCGAACCTATTAGTTGTCGGATGGCGCGAATGGGTATCCTTACCCGGCCTCGGAGTCGATAAAATTAAAGCAAAGATCGACACGGGAGCTCGAACTTCGACGCTGCATGCCTTTGATATTGAGGTCGTCAAGATTCGTGGTAAAGAGATAGTTCGCTTCAAGATCCATCCCTTGCAAAGGCAGAGCAAGGGTGTGATCGTTTGTCAGGCGGATCTGGTTGACGAACGCATCGTGCGGAGTTCGTCGGGACATAGCAGCCTCAGGCCAGTTATAATGACGAGTCTTCAGGTCGGGTCCCACAGTTGGGACATCGAGCTCACCTTGACCAATCGAGACAAGATGGGATTTCGTATGCTGATCGGACGTCAGGCCATCCGCAAACATCTGTTAGTACACCCAGGAAAGTCTTTCATACTGGGGGCTCGCAAACGCAAGTACGAGGTACATTCGCCGTGAAAATCACTATATTGTCTCGCAAGAGAGATCTCTACTCCACGCGTCGCCTCGTCGAAGCAGCCGAAGATCGCGGGCATCAGACCCGGGTCATCGATTATCTTCGCTGCTTTATGAACATCACATCGACCAACCCTAAGATTTTCTACGGTCACCAGGAAATTACCGGCGTCGATGCTGTGATTCCTCGGATCGGTGCCTCCTACACGTTTTACGGCACAGCCGTCGTTCGACAGTTTGAACTCATGAATATCTTCGTCGCCAATACCTCGCAGGCCATCGCCCGTTCGCGGGACAAACTGCGCTGTCTGCAAAAGCTGGCCAAAGCTGGGATCAACCTGCCGGTGACCGGTTGCGCTCATAGCACCAAAGACGTCGACGGACTGATCGAAGTCGCGGGCGGAGCGCCTCTCATCGTCAAGCTCCTCGAAGGAACGCAGGGAATTGGAGTCGTGCTCGCCGAAACTAAGAAGGCAGCCGAATCTGTGATCGAAGCCTTTCGCGGGCTCGACGCTAATATCATCGTGCAAGAATTCATTCGCGAAGCTGCCGGCAGCGATCTTCGCTGTTTCGTCGTCGGTCAGGAGGTTGTGGCATCTATGATGCGCAAGGCCGCCGAGGGCGAATTTCGATCCAACTTGCATCGGGGGGGAAGCGGGCATGCGGTCTCCATCAGCGAGGAAGAACGCGAGATGGCGGTAAAAGCAGCGGAAGTCATGGGCCTTGAAATTGCCGGCGTCGACATTCTGCGTTCGGCACGCGGTCCCGTGATCATGGAAGTCAATTCTTCTCCCGGCCTCGAAGGCATCGAGAAGACGAGCAAGATCAATGTCGCGGGCAAGATCATCGAGCATATTGAAAAGCGCTTGGTGGAGATCTCGGAGCGTCCCAGAAACGATAGCGAAGTCTGTCAGTAGTTTGCGGAGCCCAACTCAGGAAGCGAGGAGACGACACTCCTCGCTTTCCTCCTTCGGCCGCTACCTTCCTTAAGCTTGTTTTTTCACTTCTTCTACTTTGGGCGTCACCAATTTTTTAAAGAAGCCTCCTTTGTTTTCACCGATCGTGATGCGTTTCGGACGCTCAATCTCGGTTTTTGGCAATGCGATCGAGAGGACTCCATTCTCAAAGCTCGCTTCGATCCGATCGCCGTCGATATTATCGGGCAAACTAAAGGTCCGACGGAATTCCCCGTAGTGGCGTTCGCTGCGATGGAACCGCGCGTCTTTCGTATCGAGATGCGATTCCCTTTGCCGATGGCCGACCACGGTCAGGGTCTGAGCCGAGAGATCGATTTGAATATCTTCTTTCTTGATGCCTGGCATATCGAGCGTCACGACATAGGCTTTTTCATCTTCGTGTACATCGCAGGCCGCCGTCAGCGCACGCATCGATGCAGAACTGTTTTCCCTTTGCATGTTTTCAAATAGATCAAAGAACGAATCGATTTCTTTGCCAACTTGATCCCACGTTTTGAACATCGAGCGGGGATTGTTCCGAGGATCGCGCCAGAGTTCAAGGTTAATCATAACATCCTCCTTTGGAGTCATAATTGAGGGAGCGAAACTCCCGATTCCTTCCTAAAACTAAGATAAATCCGCGCTCGACAGCGTCAAGGGCCCAAACTTTTTTTTCTCGACGGGAAAAAGTTTGGGCGCTTTGTACAAAAAGGAGAGGTTTGGCCCAGGGTGGGAGGGGATAGAGAGCGTTGACGCGTATCGGCCATCCTGCTATACAACTTCGTCTGTAAGATTCTCGCGCCCCATAGATGGACTCGAAAGTCCTGAGTCAGGGCCGCTGGACCCCACTTGCGGCCTTTTCAGCAAGCAGAGATAGGATAGAGATCGATGGACCAGAAGACGACGAGTCAGCTCGAACTAACACTCTACGCCGAAGCTACACTGCCGACGGTGTTCGGTGAGTTCTCGCTGTCCGTCTATCGCGACCAGAAGGACCACGAAGGCGCGATTCTGATTAGCAAAAACTTCACAGCCCACGCGCAACCCTTTGTGCGGGTCCATTCGGAATGCTTTACCGGGGAAGTTTTGGGATCACTCAAATGCGACTGCCGGGATCAACTGAATCTCGCTCTCTTTGAGATTCAAAAGAGAGGGGCAGGTGCCGTCATCTATTTGCGTCAAGAAGGCAGGGGAATCGGTCTCGGGAACAAGATCCGGGCCTATCATCTGCAGAATCAGGGAGCAAATACGATAGAGGCGAACCATCAGTTGGGGTTTGAAACGGACCTGAGGAGTTTTGAAGCCGCCGCCTTGATCTTGCGCGACAAAGGGGTGCGATCGATTTCCTTGAACACCAATAATCCGGAAAAAATTCAGGCCCTTATTAATCTGGGTATCGAAGTCGTCGAGAGGGTACCCTCGCTGACCACAGTGAATCCCCACAACAAAGACTATCTCCGCGCAAAAATGATGCATCTTGGGCATCATCTCCAGGGCCTGTTTATTTAGAGTTTGTCTCATAAGGGGACGGATAGAAGGTCTTTGAATTTAAGGTGCGGGCTCGTTGCTATTGTTCGCACTGCGAATCCGGAGTTCTTGAAACTTCTTGCGTTGCTCAGTCGACAAAATCTCTCTAATTTTCAAACTTTTTTCGAATTTTATTCCCTGCAGAAGAACGTAGTTTTTTTGCACGGCCTCGAATTTCTTTTTTACGACATCAGCTGGCGTGCCATCCGACATGGCTTGATAGAGCTCTTGCTTCGCGAGGGCGAGATCACTCTTAATCTTTTGTTCCTCGTCGTTTTTCCACTGACGGCGCATCTCAACGATGGCAGCCGTCTGCTCGGGACTGAGATTGAGTTCGCTCAAGCGGCTCGTAGCCGCTGCGCGTGCGGCAGGGGATGATACGGGAGGTGTCGTGCGCATACTGATAGATCCAGTGGCGCTGGGAGCAGCGGGTGCAGGAGCTGATTCTGTGGTCGGGACGGGTATAGGTGCCACCTGAACGGAAGTCGCAGCGGCCTTGAGGGCGGCGGCCTGTTGGGGCGATGGAGGCGTTGCCGGCGTAGATTGCGCCGTTGCTGGCGGCGCCGGGACCGGAGCAGGAGTGGGAACTGGAACTTGGGTAGGCACTGGTGCAGCTTTCACCACCGCCGTGGCTGATGGTGTTGGCAGTGCGGCGTTGGTTGCCGTCGGAACGGGAGCTGGCGGCAGCGCAGGGGCAGCGACTGGTGGAGGAAGGGCCGCGGCTGCAGGCGAAGGCTGAGGCACGGGCGCAGCCGGGGGCGCAGGAGCCTTGGTTTGAGGCGGCACATCCAGCGCTCGCTCATCGAAGACAGCATCCTCTTCTGCAGCACAGACCTGGCCTGGCAACACTGTGTGCGTAATCGCTATCGCAATGCTGAGAATCTTTAGAAAGCTCACGATACCTTAACCTTCCTTGTTTCAAATCCATCAGCTCAGAATCTATTTGCTGCCACTCGTTATTCAATCAAGACGAGGTCGCCCCGATCCAAGAGGAAGTTGTCGAGTGAACCCTGTCCTTCCTTGACCTTGGCATAGCTCGTTTCATAACGCTTCTTGGTGCCGTCGGCGGCTTCTCGGATAACGATGACACGCTGCACATCATCGCCGCGCACACCACCGGCCAAGGCTAGGCCCTGCAGCAGCGTCATGCGCGCTTCGAGGCGATAGGTCCCCGGCTTCTGAACTTTTCCCGTAAAATAAACAACATTGCTATTGGCTTGCACGACGCTCACGGTCACGCGAGGTGTTTTGATCAAAGGCCGGAGCTTCAAGACGAAAGTATCTCTGAGCTGGGCTTCGGTGAGGCCTTTCGCTCGCATAGGTCCGGTGACGGGAACAGAGATGATACCTGTGGGTGAGACGCGGTAGATACCATTGATCTCAGGTTTGCCTTCGACCGTGACGTTGAGCACGTCGTTGCTGTCGATCACGTATTCGCCGAGATCAGTAAAGGATTTTCCCTTCGGCGCGGACGTGAGATCGATACCGATCGGTGCGCTCAAGGCCTGGGAGGTCGGGCTCGGGTGGCGACACGCAAAGAGTGAAAGGTAAGCGATCAAGATAAGCAACCGACGCATAGACATCTCCTTTGGCTCTCCTTTCCAACTACCGGCAAGGGTGGAGCCAGTAATGGATTCGGAATTCCTGGGAAAATCCTGAGAGCTCGGCAAAAAAGTATGAAGGCTTTGAGCTTAAGGAAAAATAAGTCGTAAACAATTGAAATAAAAGGATTTATTGAAGTATTCGTGCTGCTTCGCCAAACAATCTTTGCGAAAATGTAAGAAGAGTTTGCGGCTCTTCAGGGCTTGGCTTCGCCTTCGCCCCTATCCATCGGGGTCAGGCATTGGCCCGAGACCATTCCCCACCACTTCTTAGACCATTTCTTTTTTTCACTGCTATAGACGAGAGAGAGACCGTTCAAGCTATAGGCAATCGCTTCTGGTTGCACGCTAGGCGGAATCGATATCTTGCGTTGATAGGGATACCAAGACCGGGCTTCTCTTTGGAAAGCAGGGCGCGGACCTTCACTCAATTCGATGGCGCCTTGCCAATTGATGAGGAGCAGACGATCGCCTAAAGGATGGAACTGGGCGCCGGTGATGTGATCGAATTTTTTCAACACGGCGATTTCTCTGGCTTGTATGACTTCTGTGTTCCAAGGCTGAGGTAGCTCGAAGACGCGACTCCTCTTTTTCACTTTGCTGAAGAGATAAAGGGATCCGTTCTTGGGGTGGACTGCGAGAGCTTCGACGTCGATGCGTTCGCGATCGGGAAACTCAATTCTTAGCGTCATTTTTTTAGGTTGAGGACTGAGGAGACTGGGCTCGTCGATGATGATGACCTGCCGCTCACGCCGCAAATGAAAATTATCGCCCGTATCTGCCACGTAAATGCAAGAGCCGCCCCAGGGGCAAGTCCCTACATCGAGGTCTTCAGGATCGCTCGAGCGTTCGGCATAAGGGATTTTTTGCAGTAATTCGCCGCTGGGACGGGTGAGCAGAAGCAGGGGGGCATTGCCCGAATCGGCGATGTGATACAGCAGGTTCTTCCAGTGGCGCGAATAGGCGATCCCACTCATTTCCTCGAGCTCGGGATCGAGACGCGTGCCCTCGACCATCTCAAACTTCCAGTCTTCGCAGACTTCCGTTCGGGGTGCGGGCAATTCAGTTCTCATCTGCAGCTCTGGATTGGTCACACCGTTCGGTTCAGACCGGGCAGTGGCATGATGCTGGGGGACGTAAAGGCAAATCACCCAAACAAGGGTGAGCAAGAGGCCGCTCCAGAGAACGAGCCTGCGATCCATTTATTTCTCACCGATGATATAGGCAACCCAAGATTCACAGATTTCACCCTGTTCGACCTTGGTGTATTCGCCGTCACCGTCGCCATCTTCGTCGGTGCCTTCCCAGTAGAAATTCACTTTTTTGAAGCCGCATTCCTTCATGAGGTCGCTCAGTTCGGGAAGACTCCAGAGACGCCAGTCATAGGTGAAGGCATCGGTGATCTTCTTTTGACCACGGGGTTTGAAGTGAATCGCGAATTTCGCCTCATTGGTGATCGGATCGTAGGAATCCTGGTCCCAAAAATAGCTGAAATCATCGTATTCCGTTTCATGCTCATTGGGCTCCATGCAGGCAGGCCCACCAAAGCAATCGAACACCAGAATGCCATCGGCAGCGAGAGTCCTATGACAGTTGGCAATATAATTCTTGAGGGTCGACCGATCTTTAAATGCAAAATACGAAAAATTGAGGGCAGCGATGATATCGGCTTCAGGCAGTTCGGGGTTCAGAACATCCGTTTGCAAAACATGGACGCGCTTTTGAATATCAGGAGCGAGGAGGCTCAAGTAATTCTTGCGGCCGTAATCTAAAGGCTCAGGATCGAGGTCGACGCCGTAGGCGAGCTTTGTCTCGCTGAGACCAGCCCAATGACAGCAGAGAGCAAATGCGGCGCAAAAATCTTCGCGCATGGCTTTGGCCGATTTGTTGCGCAGCTCGCGGTAAACTCGGTCGAGGAAGAGAGCATCCACGTCGGGAGATTGAACCGCTCGCTGGTAAAACTCATACTTATCAAAAGCCATGGCTTATCCTTTTCCTGAATGAAGTAGGTGGATACCACCCTGATGCGTCTCGGTCAAGCCGCGGTAGAGGTTGAGGGTCTCACCTCGCTGCCGTCCACCTGCAAAATCGTCCGCCTGTAAGCCCTGGCGTCGGCTGCCACCGCGGTGCAAGTGGGGATATCGCTCCCTCACAAATTGTCGTAGATGAGCCGCGAGCTGGACTTCGAGACGGCGCTGTTCGCTTTCGCGCAAAACGAGGCCTTCTCGCGATGTCAAAGTCTCGGCCACGCGCTT
>CANJJY010000161.1 GCA_947474445.1 Oligoflexaceae bacterium | reverse complement strand
GCTAGTCGTCGATTGGGAAATCGGGCCTGAAAAGGTGCAGGCCGTCCTCAACCAAACGCGGAAAGACAGCCAGCTGGAATCGCACCCGACCTTTCTCATCGCCGCCCACGACGACGCGAAGATTGTGGCCTTTGCGCGCGAATTCAATGTGAGTTACCTCGCGGTCGGCGAGATTACTGTCGATAGCATCCGGGAACAGGTCAAAGGCCTCGTCAAAGACTTTCAGAACGTGAGTCCGATCCGCAAGATGCTGCTCGCGGTCGAAACCCACCGCCGGCAGGGAGAAGAGTCGGCGGCGCTGAATATCCTCCAAAGATTGTTTGAAAAGCAGCAGGACAACCCACGGATCGGCCTGGAATTGGCCGAACTCTACATCCATCAGGAAAACTGGAACGAGGCCCAAGCCATCCTCAAACGCTTTATCCGAAACCCCGAACCCTATGCCCGCATCCGGCATCTTTATGCCCGCTGCCTCATGAAAAAAGGTGACTTTGAAGGTGCCATCGGCGCGCTTAAAGGCGCACAGCTGATCAGTCCGTATAACATCGAACGATTGCTCGAAATGGGAAATCTCTTTCTCAAGACGGATCGGCTGTCCGAAGCCGAAGAAGCTTTTAATGAGGCTCTCGAGATCGCTCCTCAGCTCAAAGAAGCCAAGCTCGGTCGCAGCACAGCGAAATTGATGGCAGGCGAGATCAACGAAGCCCTCCAGATCCTGCAAGGAGTCGCCAACCCGCGCGAGCTCAGTGCGGTCTTCAACACCGCGGCGATTCTGGCCATTCGCTCTCAGCATTTCAATACAGGCATGAGCCTCTATCAAAAAGCCGCGCAATTGCTCGCTAAAAACCTTAAGCTCTCGGCGCGCATCTATTTCAATATGGGTATTGGCTTTGTAAAATCGGGTCAGAATGAAAAAGGACTCAAGTGCTTCCAAAAAGCCGTGGAGAACGATCCAACTTTCAAGGACGCCGAACACAACCTGCGCGTCCTCGGGTCAGCCGTGGCGGGCAAAACCTCAGGCGGCGATCGGCTTTCCTCTCGCGATGTGGGCAAGGATTTCTTGACGGAATTTGATGAAAAGCTGACCAATCGTCTGCCTATGAGTGAGCTGGGGATCGATACCGGCGTCGACGAAGTCGAGTTGGATGACCTATTTTCGGACATGGACAAAGTGGTCTGAGAGGCCTTCGAAGGGAAAATGATGACCAAGAAAGAATGGCCCTTAGAGCAGCACGAAAAAGCCGTGCAAAAGCTGTTGACGGACTTGGGCGAGGATCCCCAAAGGGACGGTTTGCTCAAGACGCCTGGACGATTCCTCAAGAGCTTTCAGTTTCTGACGTCGGGCTATGAAAAGGATGTGCCGGGGATTCTCCGTCAGGCTCTCTTCGATGTGGACTACCAGGATATGGTCATCGTCCACGACATCGAATTCTACAGCCTCTGCGAACACCATCTCCTCCCTTTCTACGGCAAGGTTCACGTCGGCTATATTCCCGGCAAAAAAGTGGTGGGACTTTCCAAGATCCCGCGTCTGGTCGATGCCTATGCCCGGCGCCTGCAGGTGCAGGAGCGCATGACCCGGCAGATCGCCGAAACCATGCACGATGTCCTTCAGCCGCAAGGCGTCGGCGTGGTGGTTCAAGCCTATCATTTCTGTATGATGATGCGCGGGGTCGAAAAGCAAGATAGCTTTACCAGTACGAGCTGCATGCAGGGAGTCTTTCAAAAGTCAGAAACCCGCCAAGAGTTTCTGAACCTCGTCCACTCTAAACGCTGAGCTCATAGTTGAGACTGATGTCTTTCACCTGTGTGACGGCTGGTTCCCACATGAATGTGATCGCCTGAATTCCTTGCAAACCAGGTAATTGACTGATCTTGAGCGGATAGCTTTGGATCAGTTGAATAGCCAAGTAGAGATGCTGCTCGGCTTTGGGGGGCCAGGTCTGATCCTGCGTCCACTCATCCTGCCAATCCCCTTTAATCGACAGGACCAGGATCGACCGTTCGGCCCGCTTTTTGAGCTGGCTCGTCAGGTGCAGATCGCTAGCGCCCCGCGCTCGCGCAGCCTCGATGAGGGCTAGGTAGCAATGATAGATCGCCGAGGTCAGGGTACTGGAAGGGACCTTGAGATGAGACAGCTCCGCCTGGTCATCGAGCAAATTATCGTAGCGCAGCGTGAGCGAGGGATCCTGCAGCTGGATCAGCGTCTGACCGCTATTGAGCAGTGAGAGCAGAGACGCCGGCGCATCGCGATGATTGCCCATCATCTGATGCCAATGTTCGGCGAGTTGGATATTGATGCGCAGGTCCTGCAGGAGTTTTTGGACCAGCAGGGTGAAGTTCACTGCATTGTTGTTCAGCTCATAGCTCTGTTCGAGGATGAAGTTCAAACTTTGCTCCAGTTCCGAACTGCCATCAGCCTCGACGCGCTCCGAGAGGGAGCGCACGAACTTGCGAGCCGAAACCTGACTCAGTTCCAACTCCCAGCGATGGGCGAGATCGAGGAGCTTTTGAGAAGGACGGGCCATCTGATGCACGGCAAGATGGGAAAGATCTTCGCCGAGGCTGAAAACTTCAGCTAACTTATGGAGATGTTCTTCAGCGCAGGCCAGCATCTGTTGATGCAGGGACTGGACCTGGTGAAAGCGGGCCTGCTCGGCCTGATGCTCCATCAAGCGGCTTTCAAGGGTGACCACCTGCTGCTGGAGGAGATGATTCTGATGCTGAAACTTCTGAATCTGTTCGAAGTTCCCTTTGATCAATTTATTGATTCTCTCCTCGATCGCTTGCACGAGTTCTTTAGGCGTCGGCGCTGAGAGGGGCGGGCTAAGGGTTTTGTCGGGAATCAGATCGCTCGCCCATTCTTCCAGGCGACGTCCGGCCTGAAGGAGGTCGAGGCGCTGACGCCGGAGGGTCCGCATGAGATGAAAGACGGCTAAGGCCAGCAAGGCGAGGGCCGCCCACAGAGGTTTTTGCAGGGTCAGGGGTTCAGTGCGGAGGAGTTGGGGAAGCGCGATGAGCCAAGGATCCTTTGAAAACAGACTGGCGACGGCGATCTGATCCGCGCCTCGACCTTCTTCGTAGAGCAGAACGCCATCGGCACCCGCGGGTCCTAGCACGATGTCATGTTCTCGAAAATTATTTTTAAGATCTTTTTGGCTCGCGATCCAGGTGTCGCCGAGCACCGTCGCTGCGAGCAGAAAGTGCGCGTTGCCGAGCGATTGAACGAGCTCGAGCCGCGGCTTGTCGCCGACCAGACGCCACTGCAGGTGAGTCGCGATCTGTGGTGTGAAGCCCTTGATCGGACAAGATTCGGTCAGAGGCATGCCCTGCTCGGAATGAGCGATCAAATGGCAATTCTGATCGAGAACCGCTAGATAATCGATCTGGCCTGGCTTGATGTAGCCGCTCAGACTGCGGCCGACGCCGCTGGTCGCCGGATCGGCGATATTCTGCAGGAGCACGGCATCCGCCCTGAGAGTGTGGGCAATCTCGCTGAGCTGCCAACGCGTTTGATCGAGTGCCGCCTGATAGCCTTGCCGGATCTGCTGAAATTCGTTTTGCGCGGTAAGAAGGGGAGCTTGAGCCGCGACTAAAATCAAAACGGGGATCAGACTGAAACAGAGCAAGCCAAAAGCTTTCTTCACTAAGAACCTCACCAGCCCAACTTGTATGGAATATCTTTAACTTTAACTCTGCACGCTCGAATGGTCCAGCGGCAGTTAAAAGGGCGGGGTTAGCCGATATCATTCGCCAGGATTTTCTTTTTTCTGCACTATGGGAGAAGTCTTTGGAGTAAGGTCTGATGCGGCGGTGGCCGCCTCGTTTTTATATGGATAGGGGAGTCTCCACCTTGCGGGCATACGAATGGAAATTAGGTCTCAGCCTCGCGCTGCTCGTTATGATCCTCATGCGATTGGTTTGGATGGATCTGCGGACATATATCATTAGTTTTGCCCCTGAAAGCCATTTTGCTTTTGAACAGGCGGAGCCGCTGGATACCTGTGCGCGATCGTTTGAACAAAGAATTCCGCACAAAGACCCCGGTCTGCATCAAAGCGCTCATCGTCCTGGATGGGTGAATAGCTGGGCCTTTCATATCATGGTAGATATGTCATGTAAAAGTGGCGCGTTTGGAATTCCTGGTTTCATTCGCTACAACCAAGGTCTGTTGATTAGCACCCTGCTGATTCTCATGCTGCTGACGCGCATCCTCACGCATTCGTGGATCGTCGCGCTCGCATCGGCCGTCGCGCTTCTCAGTCGCGGTCGGCTGGTAGCAGCTCTAGGGCAAATCGGAGCGGATCATCTCATCGCCATGGGATTGGCCGTGTGGGGAATCAGTCTCGCCCATTGGCTCAGGTCCGGCTCGCCCTGGTTGATGGCGGCTTACTACCTGAGCATCGCCTGGCTCGTTCCCTTGGAACCTGGTTTTACTTTCCTCGCCTTTGTCCTGCCCCTTCTTCTCTGGTACGGCCAACGCTATGGCTGGGAAAGAATTGGGGGCGAAGAACATTCGCAAAATCTAGGATCGGATCTCTTCTACACCCGTTGGTGGCCTTGGCGGGATCTCATGGCGGCTCAATCCTCACGCGCCGCCGCTCTCGATAGGGAAGGTGGCATCTTCAGACCGGTACCCGGCGGTATCGCCCGCCTCTGGCAGCAGGGAGGATTTGTCCGCCGCACCTGGATCTTCGTCGGCAGTGGCGTCATGTTGGTATTAGGTGAACTCTTTATTCTGACCTTTCTTCAGCGTAATTTTCTACTGGCCCCCAGCTTTGCGTGGCGGCCGGATCACGTGCGAGCCTGGTTGAGTGCCTGGCTCAATCCTATCGATCGCGATCTGGGGATCGCCATGATTGGTCTGCTCTGCGTGCTCCTCATGCGAACCTCCTGGCTGCTCGGCCTGCGCTCACTGATTCTGGCGACGACGCTCGGTATCATCTTCAGTAGCTTTGGGAGTTTGATCGGCGATCTCCTCTTTCTGCCGGGCGAAGCGATTGCCTTTTATATGGCGCCGCGTATCCTTCTCTGGTGGGAAGCTCTGATCCTCGGTTTGGGTCTGCTCTCCCTCTATCAAATCCTCCTCGAATTCCTGCCGCGCTATCTCCTCCAGCGCGGCGCCAAACGCTTGCTCGGGCGCAAGCGCCGAGAAGAGCCCTGATCCATTGGCTAAACAAGCATATTTTTGAGTTTAAATAATATTTCTTTTGAAAATCATTGCTTCACGTTTGAGAAAAGTTCAGGGGCGCCTTGATAAAAAACCAGCGTCCCTGCGTTTTTTGGTTCATCTCAGAAGCTCCTTAAAAGAAAGCCGGAAACACAACTTTTTGGTTTTCATTCAAAGCTCCTGTGTGAAAAAATTAAGCCTCACTTGCTGTTTTGCCTAAGCTCGTTTGGGTGGGTGACGATAGGTTTCTTGAAACATTTGCCAACAACTTTGGCACTCACACCCTCAGGAGTTCTAGTCATGGGCCTTCGCATTAAAACTAACGTCCCGTCTTTGACCGCTCAACGCCGTTTGCGCGACACCACCTCGGCGATGGGGAGCAACATGGAAAAGTTGGCTTCCGGCTACCGGATCAACAAGTCGGCCGATGATGCGGCTGGTCTCGCGATTTCTGAAACCTTGACCGGTAAGATTCGTTCGATGAACCAAGCCAAGCGCAATGCCAGCGACGGTGTCTCTCTGATCCAGGTTGCTGAAGGAAGTATGAACGAGATTTCAAACATCCTGATCCGGATGCGGGAACTCGCCACGCAATCGGCGTCGGATACCCTCGGCAATCTCGAGCGGTCCTACACGAACAAGGAATATACCCAGCTGGTCGAGGAAATTGACCGGATCTCGAATACGACAGAATTCAACGGTCTGTCTTTGCTCGGCGGTGCGGACAAGAACAATGGCGTCGGCGAGCTATCGATCCATGTCGGAGCCGGTGATGGAACGATAGCAAACACGGATACGATTCTCATCGACATCGATTCCGTCAAGATCGATGCAGAAAACGTGCTCGGCCTGACCCATGGCGAAGAAATTGGTCCCATGGAAGTCGATGGAGCCTTCGATCGGCAGACCGCGGCTGATAAATTGACGGTTATCGATACGGCCATCAAGAAAGTGGCGGGTAACCGCGCTACTCTCGGCGCCAAGCAGAGCCGTCTAGAATCGACGATCAATAACCTCGGCATCCAAGTCGAAAATATGTCTACCAGTCGTAGCCGCATCCGCGATGTCGACTTTGCTGAAGTGACCGCTGAATTTACTCAGAACCGGATTTTGGGTCAAGCGGGTGCTTCGGTCTTGGCTCAAGCGTCGGCCATTCCTGAGTTGGCTCTCAAGTTGCTCTAATCTTCCTGTCTCTCAAAGGACGGGTGTGATGTTTTTGAACGACGGTGGGGGAATACCCTCCCCGTCGTATTCACAGTGCCACTGATGGTTTGGCTCGATCGCTGCAGAAAAGAGTTACTTAAGAAGTCGATGAAACGGCGTCTAGCTAATCCTGTATGCGATGATACAATACGTTTATGGTGGAATTGTCGGAGGAAAGAGACGTTGAAGCGGACTTTACCCTGGATCATTTGTCTCCTGTGCGCCTGTAGCGACGACTCCGTGCAGCCTCAGCCTGAAATTCAGCCTCCTGTTTCCCATCATAAAAAGGAAGCGGCGGTCGTTCACCCAGCTGAGATCCCGCCCGAACCGGCTGCGCCTTTGCCACCGCCGCCGCCTCCGCCCGCTGTGAAAAGCGCGGAGCCGGTCGTCGATGAAAACTGTTTATCCCTGAGTCCAGCCGTCAGCATGCCTTCTATCGTCGAAAAGCCGCCTTTGATCATGCTGGGGTTTTTGAAAACCTGCACCCTAGCTTCAGGCGAGCAAGGATTTATCCGAGGCAGTGCGTGGACGGCGATGGGCTTTCCTTGCACCCGCGGACGTGGACGCATCGATCGCAAAGGCGGAACCGAGAACAATCCGAGCCTGATCAGTTTCCATTTGCCGACCTCCTGTCCCATGGAACCGGCGACGCAGGAAGAGGCTGAGCGCCTTTTGCGGCACAAGTTCAAGGTCCCGGCCGATTCCAAGCTGATCGCTTTTTACCCTCTGTCGATCGACTACTGGGAATTTCCTCAGTCAGGGGAGCGCGATACGGGGTTTATGCCCTCGCTGTTCACGCAGGCGGGACTCAACATCTGGCAAAAGTTCACTGTTAAACCAGATCCTATCCGGGTGCTGCTCTTTGGACGTGAGAATGCCTGGGAAAAAGCCAAATATCTCTATCAAGTCGAGGCCGATATCGTCCACGAGAGTCGGAGTACCTTTAGATTGCAGATTATTCGATCCAAGGTTTTAAACGATGAGGAAAGAAAATCAGTCCGTGACCGTTGCGAGGACTTGAAACCAAAGCGGGATTGCGCTGAAATCTTCGACTGACAATCAACTTCAATGTTATTTAAAAATTCGGATTCCAGCGGCGGGTTCGGCGAGATTCTTTCTTGGCCGGATCGGCTTTGACTTCTTTGCGCTTTCGCATGCGTTCGAGACCGCGGCTGATGGCTTTATCTTTGGGATCCAGTTCAACGGCTCGTGTCCACGCTCTCTCGGCGAGATCCAATTCACCCGTTTTCAAGAGAATGGTTCCCTTCATCTTATAGAGGCGCGCGGCGTTGGGATAAAAGGATAGCAGCTGATTGATCTCGATCAGCGCGTACTCGAACTGTTTGGTTTTATAATATTCCATGACTTTAGCGAGGCCGAGACTGTAGCTAGGGCCTTCTTCCGATCCCTCCGTCGCGCCCACTCCCAAGGCATCTTCGAGCATCGCTCGATCGCGTTCCTGGCTCGCATCGGGCTTGGGCATCGCGGAAATCAGTTCGCGATCGGTAATTTGAGGGTTTTTAGGATCTTTTTTTGCCTCGCCGCCACCCCCCGGCAGACCCTGCATCGGCACCATAATATCGTAATCATCGCCGCCATCCGGAATTTCAACGATATATTCAGATTGGCCGCGCACGCTGCGAATGACAAAATGATCGTTCTTGGCCGGATCGCGCCCGATCTTTTCCGTCTTGTCCGTGAAGGGATAGGAGATTTGACCGTCACTGAGTTCGTCGTAAGGATCGCTTTGGCTCTTGCAGGTGCACATCAGAATCGAAAGCAAAAGCAGCGAGATGGCCGTCTGCGGGCGGGCCTTAGAAGTTGTAGGATATAGCCAAATCACCACCGACCCCTCCTGGCACGCGAACGAATTTGTTTTTGACGAGGATGTTGGCAGAACTGACCAGGATCAGGCTGGTATTGACGGAAAAACGCCGCCCAAGATAAACGTCCCAGCCAGCGCGAATAGCCGGCGCTAGGTAGCCCGACGCCAGATGGAGGCCTATCGCTCCATTGATGCCCTGCCGCACCTCGTTATAGGACTCGAGGGTACCGAGAAAGTTATGGGCGAATACGGCAAAGAGCCCAATCGAACTCTTAAAGGGCGTCGGAGCACTCTTTGCTTCGGCGTCGGTCGTGCCGTCCGCAGCGTCCTCGGTTTTTCCTTCCGAGGGATACTCGCTCGCAAGGCTGCTCGTCGCGATATTGATGGTGGTCAGCAGACCGAACTCACTGCGTCGATTGTCGAATTTTTCGGTGCCGCGGAGTTGCAGCGTCAACACACTTTTCTCGCGGGCATTGGCCGTCACGTTCGGCACGGATCCGGCACCGAAGCCGATGAGATAGCGAAATTCCGGGACATACTCTTCGCTATTGCGACCCTTTTCGATCTGACTGAAATCGACGGCCATGCGCTGATAGCGGGATTTGATGGTTTCACTGTTATAGGTGTGGGTCCACGTCAGTTCCTTACTCGTCGTGTCAAAGACTTGAAAAGCTAGCACCATGTGGGTCGTATGATAGACGAGGACGACATCCATGAAGTTGTCGATGGACAGCTGCGAGGCGGCGCGGTTCATGTCTTCGGCGTTGGTCGTCGGCGAGCTGATCATCAGTTTGTCATCGACGATGCGCGTGTTCTTCGTCTTGCAAGGCAGGCAACTGATCAGTTTGACTTTGGAATTGGATTTAATCTTTTCACTGACGAGGAGCTCGACATAGCTTTGATAGGAGCGCGGGAGACTCTCGCTGACGGTCACTTTTCTGATCGAAAGGTTTTTTAGGCCTGCCAATTGCCCCGATTTCACATC
>CANJJY010000160.1 GCA_947474445.1 Oligoflexaceae bacterium | reverse complement strand
TATGGGCGAAGGTTGATATGGAGCGCTATAAGCTGCGGCGCAGCAACAAAAACGATGAGATCTGGCTGCTTTCCTATGCAGACATGATCACTAATCTTCTGATCTTCTTCGTCGCCATCCTGTCGATGTCGGACATCAGTCGGGTGAAGATGGAAGCGATCCAGCAAAAGCTATCAGGCTCCACGCAGGCCGTTTCGCTGAAAAGCATCAAAGAAGAACTGGCTCAGTACATCGAAGAGCAAGGTCACGGCGAAGTCGTCAAAGTCGAACTCACCGATCGCGGGCTCGAGATCTCCCTCAATTCAGGGATCGTGTTTCCTATCGGCTCGGAACGCATCGAGCCGCGCTGGGTGCCTATCCTCGATGAGGTGATGGCGAAACTGAAAACTTACGCGGACCGCTATGAATTCGCGGTCGAAGGTCATACCGATGACACGCCGGTCCGCAAGGGAAGTCGCTTCAATTCGAATTGGGAGCTCTCGAGCGCTCGCGCGCACGAGGTGCGACTCCGGATGGAGGGCCAGGGTATCCCGGGCCAAAGGCTGCGGGTGGAATCATATGGGGATACGCGGCATCTGCCCGCGGCTTCGCTCGAGAATCTCAGCGAAGAAGAAATCAAAAGTCGTCATCGCCGCGTTGTGATACGCGTGTTTTAAAGAAAGAAGCTCGCTATGCGTACCATTCTTGCAAGTTTGATCTTTCTTCTCGCCGGACCGCTGCTGGCCCAGACGGCTGGCGTCCCTAAGGAGAAGATACCGGACGCTCTGCTCAATCAGGTCCGGCTCATCGAAGCCGACTTCGTCGTAGCGCTCCAGAAAGATTGCAGCGGCAACGTCTGCTATCCACGCGGCTGCGTCTACGTCTCGCATGAGATCGTCTCGATGCAGGGCGATCGCGTGCTGCCTGGTCTCGATAACGAAAAGCAGGTGCCGAGCGAACCCCAGTACATCCTTACCGGGGTGGCCTGCGAATACGCGCACGAGAACGGACTGGCCAAAGAGGAGGTTTCTAATCTCAATAGGCGGCTGGAATCCAAGCTTTCCAAGGGTGCGCTCCGCATCAATCTGAAGGCGGTCGAGATCCCGGCAGCGGCCATCAAACCGAGTCTCGCCACGGCGGCTGAACCGACCTGGGGACAAAAGCTGCTCGATCAATTCTTTTTGCATTTTTCTTGGCTCCTCGGCACGTTACTCTTGCTCGTGCTGGTCACGATCGTGATCTGGGCCTGGCGGCGACTCGGCCGCGATACGAAGGAAGAAGAGCTCCGCTTTCTGCTTTACCGGCAGCGCATGGAAGCCGATGCTGCGCGCGGATCTCTGCCCGTCGCGGTAGAATCGCCTTTCGATGAGAGCAAAGCCTGGGCCGAACGTCTGCAAAGACTTCAGCTGGCTCATGATAAAAACCCAGAGATACTCAGGGCGCGTCTGCAGCTAGCCCTCGACGAAGGGCAATTGGGCCGCGTCGCTTGCAGTCTAGCCCTCTTGGCGGCAGCCGCGGAGAGTCCCTTGCCAAGCGAGCGGCAGGGTTCGCTCGTCAGTCTGCAACTCGGCGAGTTCATGCAGGGCTATGTGCCCAGCGCGACGGAGCAGCGCGATGTGCTGCAGGACCTCGAGCAGCAGCTCTCGCTGAAGGCTCACTTTGATGCGAGTCTGCTGGTCAAGGTTCGTCAACTTTTCAACCGCTACGATGCGGTGGCCTTGCTCGCGCAGCACAGCGATCTCGAAGCGCGGCGGGCCTTGCTCGCCTTGGCGCCAGGCCTTAAAATCCGTGAATTGGTCGACGCTCTGCCCGCCATGGACGTTCAGACGCTTGCGCAGAGCTTCTGTCAGTCGCCGCGCGTCAGCAGCCGCGCGGTCGAACTCTGGCTGCAGCGCGAAGGTGCCAGCGGTCTCGATCCGCGCGTCACCCAGGAATGCGACGCGAGTTGGATCCTCGGTTTTCTTTTGGGTCGATTGGCGCCGGCTGCCCGCGCTCAGGTCACGGCGGGAACGCAGCGCGCGTGGATTGCGCAGGCTTTCTATGCCGATTGCCTGTCGCAACTGACGCGCGAGCGCGCTCAGGACGTGCTTTTGTCTGTCGATGGTCAATCTCTGGTGCATTGGTATAGCTTTCTCTCAAGCGACGAACAGACTCTCGTCCTCGATCTCTTGCCTGCTTCCTATCAGGCTCAGATGCGGCAGCTGCCGCGCATCGACGCGGCGGTGGTGACCCTCGCTATTAAAACAATGGGGCGCGAAGCAGCGCGATCGTTGCGGCGGGGAGCCTAAACAGAGTGCGTATGCTTCTCTTCATCGGGATGTGTTTGAGCCTCTGGAGTTGCCGCGAAAAAGTCGGTCTCCAGCGAGACATTCTCACGTTCCCTCTCGCCAAAGCTTTTTGGTATGAGCGCGAAGCGACTCTCTTTGTCTTCTATCGGCTCGAACACCCCTTGGTGCAGCGGGCGCAGGCCGTCCTGGAGATGTCTTTGGATGGCGGTGACAACTGGCTCGATACGGCAGCGATACAAAACGTGCATCAGCACCTAGCCAGCGATTGCGGGCCTCAAGTTCTCTGCGGCAGTCTCAGCCTGCTGCGCGATCAAGCGCTCGCGAAGCTCACGCTGCGCTATCGCTACCATCGCGATGCCTCGCTCGGTGATCAGACGCAGATCGCCGTCGTGCAGGTGCGCGCGCAAAGTCCTGCGCCGCAGAGCTACTCCCTCTATGGAATCTTTGATGCGACCAATACCTATGTGCAGTGGCGGGGACGACACCAGTTCCCCGGACTCAGTCACGAAGATGCCCAAGCTCTCGGATTGCGACGCTTGTATCGAGTTCTGGCCACCAAGAATCAAGTGAACTCCTCGTCCTTCAATCGTCTCAATCCCTCGCTTTACGGTGCCCTCAGCTCCTGTGAAGGTCAGACTCTCGAGGGAGCGCCGCTCTTCAGTGAAGCGGGCGACGATCTCTGGCAATTCGGACAGGTTCCGGTGACGAGCGCTCAGGTCTGTGCCGATACGGAAGTGAATCAAGCCCGCGGCACCGCGCGTGAGATCGCAGTGGCGCGGAAAAATCCTATCGTGGAAGAGCTGCCGCAGGACCTTCAACTGAGCTTCGCTCCGACCTATCAGATTCCGCTGATCTTCGCCGCCTGCGACGCGACCGATCAGGATTTTCTCAGCTTTCAAGCCGAACGCCTCCATTTTCCGCAAAGGACAGCTGATCTCTGTATGGATCGCGGCCGTTTCAATCCGGAAAGCATCATCGCTTTGCTCTACGCAAAAATCGTCGCGGCGAAGCAAACGCAAAAGCTCGAAGTCTCCGTCGTCCTCATTCTTCATTATAAGGAGGCCGAGCTCTCAGCTGCCGTCGTGTCCGTGGTCGGGCAAGCCCTAGCAAAAATCGCCGATGACGAGCTCTATCCGCGTGTCGCCGCCTTCTTCATCTATGATAGCTTCGCCCCGGAAACCGATATCATGGCTCAGCAAAAATCGGTGATTTGGTGTCCCACGCATGACGGTCGAGACGATGGACTCGCCTCCTGCGCCTATCAACCTGCAGAAGTCGTCCTCGGTTCCCTCGAGGTCCGCAGCGCTCCGACGCTGCCCGACTATGAATCCTTTCTCTCGCTCGATGAGACGCAAAAAACTGGGGCTAAAATCGATAAGCTCGACATCTACGCACCGCGGGAAACCAGTGATACAGGACGCATCGGATTTGTCGAGCGCGATGGCGCCAGCTATATCTTTAATCCCTTCGATCGCCTGACGCTAGGCCCCACAGATTTTGTGAGCTACTGTCCCCTGCGCGATCCAAGTCAAGCCTTTGGCTATCGGTTCCTCGACCCAGCAGAACCGGAGAAAGTCGCGATTCCCTCACCTTTAAGACAGCTGCCGACGCGTGGGCGAGAGAAAAACGAAACCTATAACCTCGGCGTACGCTTGCCCGTTCCCTTTCTCGTCGCTGTCCGTTACACGACGGCGGCGGCGCTGGGTCCTAAAAACTTCACGGCTTATCTGGCCCTCCGTGGGAAAAATACTGTTGATGAAGCCTTTGGAGCGGCCGTACTTGCCGGTCAGCCTCTGCCTTTTCGCGGCGTCCTGAGCCAATGCACCCAATACTGCAATCATCCCGCCTTCGATGAAAGCGGGAGCTATGCCTTGGCGCGGCCGTGGACGGAAGAGTTTGCGACGCGTTGCTATCAACCTCTCTTGCCACAGCGGGCGGGATTAGGGATATGAACTCAACTCCGGGGACACCTGCGATGCCGATGATCCGAATAGTCTTGGCCCTGCTCAGTTTGACGAGTTCCATCGCCGAGGCGGCGGCTAGCCAAGCGGAAGCGAGCGAAGAATCGCCGGCCGCGCTCGAGGAGAGATTGCCCTTCAAAACGCTGCTCAGTCGCAGCGTGGCTTACGTCAAACGTCCCGCTGTCGTGGAATGGCGGAAGAAGACGCTCTATCTGCAGCTCGAACTCGGACAGGCGATCGAATATAACAATTTTTCCAACCTAGGCTACGGCCTCAGTCTCCGTTTTCCCAGCGGTGATCTGGTTTGGAAAACATCGTTTTTGCAGGTGAAGGTCGGTGACACGGGCGCCTCAAAACAGGTAGCCAAAACACCTTTTCAGCAGGAGGGACGTCCGAGCCGCTTTGAATGGCAAAATGGAGTCGAGATGCCCCTCATCGAAGGGATCGGCCAGCAGCTGTTCACCTGGATGCCGCCGGCTCAATTCGTTCTGAGCGGCGTCGTTCAGCTTAATACTTATATCTATCAGGGGCTCGATGGTGGTCCGATGGATAGCGTCAAACGGCTGGTGGCGGCGCAGCTCTCGACCGGTGAAACGCAACAACTCGCGGCTTCCGCGCCGGCCGCCATGCGCATTCATCGCAGTCTCCACAGCTTGAGTGGGGGTTTGCAATGGGATCACTACTACGCGACTGATCTGTCCTGGACCGCGCGCTTTCTGTATGAAAGACCAGCGGGTGGTACCGCAGGTGGTTTGGGTGGATGGTATAGCTTCTCGCTAGGAGCCGGATATGGCTTCTAAGCTGGGCGCGCGCATCCGTTCGGCAACTTTTCTCATCACATTGTGGGTGGGAGCCTCGCCGCTTACCCTCAAGGCGCAAAGCGAAGCGAGCGACGCCCTGGTCGGTTCGATTTTTCACAATGCCTGGCTTGCCGCGCGCGATGATGCCTACACCGAGGTCCTTCAGCACTGGTACCTCTTTCAGAGTCTCGCGATCGATCGGCAGGCCTATGCCGCACCTTTCGCCTCGCTCCTGTGGGCGACCGTCGATCACCTCGATCTCTGCCCGGAAAATCTCGAACTCGATCGGGCGGGGGCCGAGCTCTGGCCACTGGTGCTGCACAATTATTTGATTCGTCACCGCAAAGACAGCGATAGGCCGCCCCAGCTGAAGCCAGAGGGGGTCGAAGCTTTCCAAAGCGGTTTTCAAAGGCGCCGCGTTGCGCTGACGACGACGCTGGAAGCACCGGAAATGCTCGCCTTAGAGGTCCAGCGCTTTCCCTGCTCAGCCGTCGCCCAAAGTCGGGACCTCGATGATCGAGCCCTCAAGGAACCAGCCGCCAAATCCGGGTCGCGCGTGAAGGTCGTGAAAGAAGAACGCGCGCGGCTTCTCCTCGCTTTTCTCCGGCAGGCCCGACTGCATTGGCAGGAGGGCGATGCGGCTCGGCTCCTCGATCTGAGAATCTTCAGCATTCAGCTGTATCTTGAGGAAAAAGGGCAGGCCGACGCGGCATTGGTCGAGCAGGCGGCTGCCCTCGCCGATGCGGAGCTCGATGCCGATACCATCGCTTTTATTCCCCAGCTGATCGCCGAAAGCGACCTCCCCCTGGCGCGGCGGCGAACCTTGCTCCTAGAATGGCTCGATCGCGCGATCGCCAGGCAGGACGCCGCGGGCACCCGACGGATTATAGGTCTCATCGATCGCCTGGACCCCGACGCCCGCGTTCTCATCTGGTCGGGCGTGAGAGGTGAGCGGCTGGTCGCTTGGGGCGAAAACTTTCCGGAAGGCTCGGCCCTGGCCCTGCATCAAGCCCTCGATTATTATGGCCAGAGACAAATCCTCCCCACTCTGCGCTCCCTAGCTGAAAGCACCCGCCTCGGCGCGGCTGACGATGCTTCGGCGGTGCTAGCGATGAAATGGATCAAATTCATTTTGCTTCAATACCGTTTCGAAGGACGCTTGCTTGATTTCCTGCGTCAGTACCTGAAACCGGCGACCTTCAAGGCTATGGCCCAGGATTTGATGTGGACGAGCGTGTTCTACCGGGAGAGGTATTTTATTGAACAGACGCAGACCCGAGACCTTTTGGGCTATCGTCTCCGAAGTATGCAAGATAAACTTAGTCTCATCGCTGCTGGGCGCGACGGCCAGGTGATCAAGGCTCTGGAAAAGGATGAACCACGTCAAGCTCTCCAGTTTATCCGGAGTTTCACCGAACAGCTGAGCGGGCAATCGCAGCCGCTCATCGTGCGGATGGAGTTTCTGCTGCGAGGCATGCAGAAGGTGGTGGACCGGCAGGTCGGGCACTCGGCCCTGCAGCAAGACGTGAGGCTCGCCCTCGATGCGCTCCTGATCCGAGCGGGAGCCTTGAGCGAGCAGCAGAAGGATCGCCAGGTCGCTGCCGGAGCGAGCGTCATGCTCGGGACGGTCGCGGTAGAACCGAGCGGCGCTGCGCCCTGGCCTTTCCCCGACCCCGAACGAGTGGGGTTGAATGTCTTTCGCGCAATTCATTTACGGGCTGAAGCGCCAGGACGCGCTTCAGCAAGGTCTGCGGAGTATGTATGGAAGCTGAGCGAGAAGTAGTGGACGACTGGCAGAGCTATCTGGAAAGCAAAACCCTTTCGCGCCAAAAGCGTCGTCGTGCTTTGAAGATAGCCGTCATCGCTGGCATCATTCTCCTGCTTCTTCTCCTCTTGTCTCGCTGCGATTACAGCACCGCGCCAAAGGCCACGTTGCCGGTTGCCAACCGTGCGCTTCCAGCTTCCGATTCCGTCTATCAGAGTCTCGGCGATCTGCGGCCGAATTTTGTGCAGACCCAAGCGGAAAAAGCCTCGTGGGCCGAAGAACTTTTCGTCGAGATGCAAGCGCGCAGAAAATGGCTCCTCACCTGTGTCGAAGACGGCAACTTTCCTGCCTTCACCTGGCACTTTAGCTATCAGCCGCAGATCGGCGAATTGCTCCATCGCGAATTCATCTGGGACAACAAAGAGACTGAACCGCCTTATCCTCTGCGCGCTTGTCTCCAAAAATATTTGGAGCGGGATTTCATGCCGAGCGAGCCGCAGGTGGGGCAATGGTATCGACTGAGTATTCACTACAGTGACGAAGTCGGGCAGATCGCCCAGCCTGCGCGTGAGCCTTCGGAAGCTAATTAACGATGGGGCGGCTCAAGCATAGCCAAATATGTCGTTGTTGCGGAATTAGTCCAATGGTCAAGTTTGGGAGGTTTGATCAGAGATTGGGATGCGTCCCGACTTGCCACTCCAAACATGATCTGTTAGCCTAAGCGCCGAGTCCTTCTTGAGTTAATCGAGGAGAAAGGCTGCATGCAGCAGCTCAGAAAAATCTTCCGCTTTATCTTCAGCGCGTGGCTGATTCTCAACGTGGGAATCGCGACGATTCCGCGTTGTGAAAATATCATCGAAGTATTTCAACATGCTTTGCCTCAGATGCAGGTGTCGCACCACTGTGATCAAGCCAAGATGTCTCGCGACATCCCCCAATGGACCGCAGCTCGTTCTTGCCAGTGCAATCTCCTCAAGTTCATGTCGGTGCAGATGCCTCAGGTGGTGACAGAACCCGAGCTTTCGCAGCCCCCACACGTCCTTCATGACATCACCTTTATCTATCGACTCCGTGCCAGCCATATTCCTCAATTGCCTTGGGTTCCGCCGCCACGCGTCTCCTACTCCTAGGTCTGACGTCGATACTTCCCCTTTGACTCGCATTGTTTAAAGTGGTGTTTGGCTGTTCCTGCATGACGCAGGAATCGAGCTCTTGCTGCTATTTTGGAATAAGGAAATCCTGCTATGAAAGTTCAACATACACGCGTCCGCCTTGCTTTTCTTTATCTTCTCCTCCTCAGTTTCTCCTGCCGCGAGAATAAAAGTTCGGCTGATCCACGCTTGCCCGACAATCCCTCGGCTATCGACGATGGCGAGCAGCCCGCGCAAGATCCTCTGTTGGACGCATCCGTTCTGTCTCAAAACGGTGTTTTTCGCGCACAGATCGATTGGTCCCCGGCCCTCGAAGCTGGAACGCTGGCCAACAGCGCGACTCTGCGGGTTCTGGATGCTCAGGGGCAGAAAACCGCTGCAAGCTTGAAGAGCTTTAAGCTCTTTATGCCGGCTATGGGGCACGGGAGCATCAAGACGGACAAACTCACATTTCAGCCATCAGCAGACGACCCTGGGCTCTGGACGATCACCAACATTTACTTTTCGATGGGAGGCGCCGCGGGAGAGTGGGTGGTCGATCTTGAAGTTGAGCTCAATGGTCAGCTGGACAAAGTGCGCCTCAGCGTTGACCATGAGGTCTCGCAGTGATGGGTAAGAGGATTCTCCTTCTCGGGCCTCTCGCCTTCCTCCTGACTCAGAGCAAGCTCGCTTGGGCTTGCTCGTCTTGTGGCAGCGGGGGAGCCGATCCTGTGATTCTCAATCCGAGTGAACAGCGCAAGTTCTACTTGGGTTTGAATCATCAAAATTCCTTTCAAGATATTGACCTGCGGGGCCAGGTGCGCGCTAGCTATGGTCCGCAAACTAAGACTCAAATGGAAGTGGCTTGGGCGGAGCGTCTGCGTCCCCAACTCTTCGGCAGCATCGTGCTTGGCTATGCTTATAACCGGCGCGCACCTGATACGGCCTCGGGGCTGGGTGATGGAACGATCAATCTGAGGTATACCGTTTGGCAGCCAAGCATGCTCGAGCCTTGGCTGCCTCAGCTCCAGTTTATGGTGAGCCATCGCTTTGGTCTCGGCCGATCTGTGTATGAGTCTAAGCGCGAACATTATCTCGATGTTTTTGGTGCAGGCTTTGATGAGACGAGCCTCGGCTTCGATAGCTGGTGGGGTATGAACGCGCTCGTCGGAGGCGTCTCCTTCATCTATTCGCAGCCGTGGGAGGAAAACACCGAGGCTGGCGCCATCCGCGTCGGAGCCGCTCAAAAACTCATCGTGTCCGTCGGCGCGATGCCTTGGCCT
>CANJJY010000159.1 GCA_947474445.1 Oligoflexaceae bacterium | reverse complement strand
GTGGGTCAAGCCGAAGGTCGCGATCAGAATGTTCCCACTGAAATTCTTCACTTCGTACTGGCCATCGAACATGAGACGAAAGCCATTGCCATCGCCGATTTTCACGCGATCGCCCAGCTCGCCGTCTATCATATAGCCGAGACCCAGTCCGAGGGATAAACGGGGTGTAACTCCCGTTTTGTAGCCAAAACTTAAGATTTGACCTTCCACATCGAAGGAATTGGTCGTCTCGTAGGACGCATCCTGCAAGACCAGGCCTCCCGACACGCGCGACTGACCCTGACCTTTGATGCCAGATACCGTGGTGGTCGCCATTACCGGGGCAGCTAGGCCAAGTAACATTAAGCTGGGCCAGTAACTCATGGGGAAGCCTCCTCATCCGTGGTGCTTTTCTTGTTGGACCATTTAAAACCAATTCCCCCAGAGCGTCAGCAAAAAAGTAGGTCGCAAGGACAGATCCGCGGCGATCAAGTCCTTCTAGACCCTTGAAGCTATATTTTGCCTTTGCTTTTATGCTGAGGGCAGCAAACAATGTTAGATCCCCGTTGCACGTTTGCGACACCAAAAGCTAATCGTCAGCCTTTTCTCGAGGAGCGTGAGCCCCATGAGTCATCTATTCGAGCCTTTGCCTATGCGGGATATCCTTTTGCGCAACCGTTTGGGTGTTTCGCCTATGTGCCAGTATAGCTGCGAGGATGGCTTTGCCACCGATTGGCATCTGGTGCATCTCGGGAGTCGAGCGGTGGGCGGTGCGGGCTTGGTCGTTATGGAAGCGACGGCGGTGACCCCTGAGGGCCGGATCTCCGATGGTGATCACGGATTATGGAAAGACGCTCAGATCGAGCCGCTCGTTCGCATCACGCGATTTATCAAAGAACAAGGCGCGGCCGCCGGCGTGCAGCTCGCTCATGCCGGCCGCAAGGCAAGCCGCAGCGTCCCCTGGAAGGGCGATCACGAACTTGGGATAGGAACGGGAGGTTGGCCCGTGGTGGGGCCGAGCGCGATCGCCTTTGCCGAGGGCTATCAAGTGCCGGTCGCCCTCACCAGCGACGGCATTTCCGAAGTTATTGCCTCGTTTGCAGCGGCCGCGCGACGGGCGCTGGATGCAGGATTCAATTTTCTCGAGCTACACGCTGCACATGGTTATCTCTTGCATAGCTTTCTTTCGCCCTTGTCCAATCATCGGCAGGATGAATATGGGGGAACCTTTGCTCGTCGTTGCCGCATCGTCATCGATACGATCCGCGCCATTCGTCAGGTCTGGCCTGATAGTCTGCCGCTCGCTCTCCGCATTTCGGCGAGCGATTGGATCGATGGGGGATGGGAAGTGGAAGACAGCGTGGCCTTGGCCAAGCTTGTCATGTCTGAGGGTGTGGATCTTATCGATTGTAGTTCGGGTGGTAACGCGAGTCATGCGCCTATTCCTGTCGGCGCTAACTATCAGGTCCCTTTCGCGGCAACGATCAAACGCGAATCCGGCATTGCCACCGCGGCGGTTGGCATGATCACCGAAGCGATGCAGGCCGATGCCGTGATTCGAACGCGGCAGGCCGATATCGTGTTCCTGGCGCGGGAGTTGCTCCGCGATCCCTACTGGCCTTTGCACGCTGCGCGTAAGCTGCGGGTGAAAACGGGTTCCTTGATTCCGCAGCAGTATGCGCGCGCCTTTCCTCCAAAAACCTAATCTCTAAGGCAGATCTTAAGGAGTGGTTATCTTTCTCGCGTTTGGTGACTGGGCCAGCTGATCGCATTGACCTGGCTTGTATCCACGGCTGAGTGTTCCATTGATATCATAGGAGCAGAGAACGACCTGAGGCCCTTCGCAGGAGTTGAGATTGGTGACATCTTTAGTGGCTTCTTCAAAGGTCAACTTCGTCGTCATTTCGCATAAACTGCGATCTTGCTCCCTCAAGGGATTACTCTGTCGGAGGGCCTCCAGGCATACCGGTGCATGCTGAATGATATCTGGTTGTTCGGTGGCATGATAGCCACGGTCGGCGCATGAACTGACGTTAGACGGCAGAGAGGGATCATAGGGAGCTAACTCACGCAGACCCCAGGCCGATGAGGAATCGACTTCGCTGCTACTGATGTCTGCACTACCCGCATCTTCGTCAAAAGACGCTGATTTGTTTTGAGTTTTGTAGTCGGCAATTGCCGCTTCAATGGATGATGTTGAGGTCCGCGTGAGAACTGGGATGTCATGTTCGGCAAAGTAGCCGCCCAGGTTTCCATAGCGCATATCCAATTCTACGGCTTGATTCGCTAATTCATCTCGCTCCTCTTGGCTCAAGCTAGACTTGGATGAAGTCCCTCCTAGATTGCTTGGCGATGACTGCAAAAGGATATCGAGATAACTCTGAAAGCTGGTGGCTTTGAAATCCGCCACATCCTTTGATGACAGAGATTGTTGGTCTAAGGAGGTCGCAGCGCCCTCGGCGTTGCTGGAATTTCTAGCGTCTTTTGACTTTTTGGAAGCACCATCGAATTTTACGGCAGAGCATGATGGAGCCATACCCAGGATGAGACTCAAAAAAAGGACTTCTTTCCGCCAGATAATTTTAGACATGATGACCTCGAGAATGAATTCAAAAAACACATGAGAGAAGCAGTTAGTAGCTTACACGCTTCATGCCAGATAAATTCTAATTGGATATTCGCAGGATCACTTAGTCACCTGTGTGCAAACGTTGTTTTAGTAGTCAATGCTGTCGAGCATTAGGACTTTATTATTACGTTTGGAATAGATGCACTGGTCGCTCGCTAGATGCACTTTGAGGGGGGGGGGGCTCGAGGAGAAATTGGTTTTAAAATATTTCGTATAGGCAGAAAGACTACAGATGAAAAAACTCCTTCAGCCTTGATGGCGGAAGGAGTCTTTTTCTGGCGAATTATTTGAGATTAAAAATCCCATCCTTCGTTTAGCTTTAGTCTGTGGATGACGAATTCACCCGAACCACCGGTCATCGAGTGCACACGATATTCCAAATTCTTTACAGGACCATTGCATCTAATCACCGGAAAGAAGATTGACTTATGACTGGCCTGATTCACATTTTCAATTGTCTTTGAATAGATGGGTGTACCTAGCACTCCATTGTCTTCTTCCGTAATATCGACCACGAACGAAGTTGGGAGTGGGGCGGTGGAGGTCTCGACGCAAACTCGCTCTTGGGAAGGTAGAGTCTTATGCTTAGAGCAATAAACAAAGGTATCGGGGTTCCAGTTTATACTGAACTCAAGAACTCCTTTTGCTTCAATGAGTTTGACGTCGGGATAACTAAGATAGGGCCCGGACATAATTGTGTCCTGTCTAGCAGGCCCGTTGTAAACGTGATCGGTACCTTGATTCTCGCCAACAGAGCCAGGTACATCAGATCCCCAAAAAGTAGGTTGTTGATTCACGCTCCATTCATGCGTAGCACCGGGGTCACTCAATGTGACATTGGCGTCATCTGAAAAGGCTATACCTATGGATAATTCACTGCCATCGGGGTGACAGTTGCTTGCATGTGCCAGCGGACTAAAGGAAATCAGTACCAAAGAGAGCATAAGCTGCGTTGAACGTGACATGTGTACCGCCTTGTTTTTGAGAGTGACCATCGGGTCGATTCCAAATCTACTGTTTCAGTTTGAAGACTGCGGAGCTGTCGCCTTTGCGAAGCTTGTCCACGGAGTTATCAAGCTTGAGATGAGTAGCGTCAAAGTGTCACTGTTGTACTGGCTGCTAAGGTGGTTGTCAATGTCATTTTGACTTTATGGGTGGGAATTTAGTTGCCCATCATTGCGGTATCAGGACAATGAACTTCCCCCATTTATAGTTCGAATTTGGGTTAGAAATTCTTCTTAACCGACACACCCATATTGACTTATGCGGAGTGAGGCTGTAGAAGCTTCGCATGTATATGGCGCATCCGTTTTGGCATCTTTTTGAGAAATCCTAAGCAAGTCTGAGCAAGGGATCAATCAGCGAAATCGAAATGCTTCACAGGGATTTTCATCATCCTTGAGAATACCGATACCAGCGCTAGAGAGGAGCTCAAATGCTTTTTCGGATCTTAGTCCTTATCTCACTTTACTTCTGCCAAACTTCATTAGTCGCGGATCCTCTCATCGGCCGCGAACTCATTTCGTGTGAAGCCAAAGGTAGGTTCGTCGAATCGTGTTTTGTCACTCCATCGACTCTTCTCGATAGGATGGCGACAGAGTCTGACTTCTACGTTAGCTATACCCTCACCTGTGATCGTGCCAACGGCTCGGCGCGACCTTCAGCCATTCAAGTGTCGCTCGCCGATGGCGCCAGCGTCTTTCTAAATTATAGCGAGACAAAGACCGATTTATACGTGGGCAGAGGATTTGGCCCGCTCAGCCTCAACGACACTTCCCCTGTTCAGTTGAAATCTCGCTTGTTCAGCTCAGGTTGTAGCCTGACCTTTGCCGCAATCACCGCAAAACCTTCGCCAGAAGTTTTGGCGCGTATGGCTGCTGAGAAATCCGACAAGCAACAATTGCTCGACACCAAACGCATACTCCTAGAGACATACGATCAGCTTTCAGAATTTAAGGTTGCTTATGAAATGCTGAACGGCGTGGCTGACCTCATTCTTAACGACTTGAGCCTTTCGAATAGCGTGGTCGAGAAGCTAAAAAAATTTCAAACTTGCAAAGTCACTCCGACAGGCGAGAATTTTGATTGTGCTCTCTTTTTGAAAATCGTCGGCGACAGCAGTGATCGATTGACACTCAGCGAAAAATTCCTTGTTTCCAAGATGAATGCGCTCCTGCTGCAAATCGATCCTGATGCCCCCAGCTCAATAAAAACCTATTTATCAGAAGATGATGTCAAGAACCTGGCTAGCATTAGCGAGAAGAGCAGGGAGCTGTCGGACTTGGATGCCAAAATCGAAACATTATCACGCGAAATCGTTGAGCTCGAAAATCAAATTAAAAACATCGAACTTAAGTTAGGTGCATTGTGAAACAAATAGTTATTTCGCTCATCTTATTGTTCGGCATGAACTCCGCTCGCGTAGCTCGAGCCGCAGAATTCGAGTGCGATGCTCTCCAGATTGTTTGCGTAGAAAATCAAGCAATCAGGAAATACTTGGATTGCCTCGAGGGTAAGTCCAGAGCCATCCGATTCTGCAGCAATCGCCTTGCCGAAAGTCTTGCGGGCAAAAGACGTCAAGTTTTGAATATGCTCGACGCCAAAGCTAAACCTGTGCTCGATGGCTTAGGTCAGGAACTTGCGAAGTCCCATAGCGTCCTTCTTCGCATGGAAGAAATCAATCGCGACCATACCTATGACATAAATCAGCTCACCACTCGTTTTTCAAGTTTTCTCAGCAGCTACCAAAACGAGATTAAACCGCGTCTATCCACCTATGAAAGTGCTCAACTCGAAATCAATGCCAAATTGAACGAGACATCAAAGCTCGCTCCGAGTGCAAAGATCGATGCCTTGCTGGCTTTGCGCAGCGCTGCTGATACCAGCTACGAAACGACCATGCGATATGTATCGCAGGCTCAATATTCTGTTGCGCTCATTCGTAACGATATGAAATTCTTCTCGTCTCGTTATATCAACGAAACGAATCCTTACCGAGGCTATCTCGCCGAGCACGATATGCTCGACATCCTCTTTACGGTCGATCAGCCCCTCGCCATGATTGAAAAAATCGATGTGCATCTGCGCGATTGGATCAAAGTGGTGACCGACCAATACACACGGAATCGTCAGCTGATGTCTTCTCTGATAGACGCGGCAAGTGAAGAAAAGGCCAAAGAAATTGCTGGGCCGATTGTCATTCCGTACAGAGATGGAAGTGCCTCGGCGAACTTTCTGCGGAAGGCGAGCGCTCAAATTAAGGAGGCTTTCGTCGACTCGGCTGAATCATCCTCCTCAGGTATGGCCCTTATGCATCGACAGTATATAGCCATGAAGAAGTTTCAAGAGTTTGCGGAAGTTTGCACAGTATCTCCTCTCCCACTTTGGATGCAAAGTGCTTGCAAGAATGTAGATGTAAAATCCGCAGCAGCAGCGCGCTATCTCGCTAATCTCCCGCAGGAGATAACTACCAATTTAGATGCGATTGTCGAGATGGGCGATCCTTCTCTGACTTCAAGGATTGAGCTTGTTCGAGGCTCAGTCGCAGCCCGCGACCTCGAAGCAGCAACAGCAGCTTATGACGATCTTATGCGAGGTTTGAAGCTATGAGTAAACTTTGGCTCATTTTGGTTTTTTGGCTAGGTACGATCGTTCAGGGAACGACAGCTCAAGCAGCCGATGTCTGTTTTTTTATAGTTTGGAAAGCTCAGGGAAGCGCTGTTGGAGAGCAGCTCCCAGGATATATCAATTTTGTCGATTTAAACGATTATGAAAAAGTTTCATTTGCCGTCATGCCTAGCTCTCGCCGATTCGATTCGACGGGAAAAGTTATTGAATCCAAGTCGATGGGATGCATCGATTCCGATGTGTTCAAAATTGGTTCGAATCGAATCAGATTTAGTTTCGTTCTGGGCAATGGCGGAATTGCCATCACAGAAGGCTACTTGCAGGTCGAGGCTTGGGTGGAGTTGCCAAATCGGAGCAGTAAGCTCCTGGTTTTCTCCCGCTACGACGCTGATCCCAATCGAGCATACTGGGAAGAAAAGAAAGTCTTCGACATTGCATTCAGTGAAGTCGACCCTGAGCTAGCGGCTGAAGCAGAACATGTAGTCCATGAGATTCAAGCTGACATTGGCATGATCAAACAGGTGAGCGCGGCATATAATGCCGAAAGCTCAACCCTTGAAAATGCGGTGCGAAGTATCGAGAGCAAGAGCTTTGATGCCATCACGTCAGAGGATTTTGGGAGTTATTTAGAGGCAAAGGAAAAGCTTCGTGTTTTGCGCCTGAAGGCTGACGATAAGAGAAACGAGGTCAAAGCGAAACAAGCTGAATTGAAGGCAACCGTCGCTTCGATTAAGGAGCGGGTCGACGGCGATCTCCGCAGCCAAGGCTTCGATGTGGGCAGCAAGGACTTTTTCCAAGTGCCACTCGATTTGGATCCGATCTTAGATCAGGGACCTTCATCAGAGGTTAATCCCTTTGCCATTTGGTCTGAAAAGACAATTGCCGACCTGCAATATCTCTATGGCAACGAGCAACGCGTTCAGTTCTTAGAGAAAGTCAGTCATTGGACCGTCCAGGCCCAAGATCTGATTGATACGGTGAGCCTAAGGGCCAGTATTCAGCCGGAAGAATTCAATCAGTTGACTGCCGCCGTAAAGTCCGTCGAAAAATATATCTATGGTGATGAGCAAAGCTCCAAGGGCGTCATTGATCGTGAGCTTTGGTTCCAAGACAATCCCGTCCCTGTTGAATTCCGTCGGGACATGGCCGATGCTTTGGAGAAGACGGGTGACCCAGGACTGAAGCGGATGGCGAATTCCATAAAAAACTGGACTTCACCTGATGGTAAGATGTCCAAAAATCAGCAGGCCGTCCTCGCTTTGAGTTACGGAATGTGGAATCTGACTCGCTTCTTCAAGTCCCTGCCCCAACCTAAGCCTGAGGACTTTCAGGAAGTTGACGCGTCGGGTCAAGCTCGGGAACAGGTTTACTCCTCAGCGTTAAAGAATTATAACGGAGCTGTGGCTAACTATCGCCAGATGATGGCAGATATCCAGGGTGCCGTGGATACTGCTGCTGATTTAAGAGTGAGTGCAAGCCCCTTATCACCGCTGAAAGCTCTTTGCGAGCTCATTACGCAGCGCCGCTGGTGTGGGGATAGTGGTGAGAAAATTGGTCTAGTGGACAATGCATTCAATGCGATCGAAGTGTTTCCTCTTGGCCTTTCTACTATGCTGATTGGTAAAGGCATTCAGAAGTCGCTGTTGAATGGGTTGGAGATTTTCGGTGAGGAGTTCGAGGCGGCGGTAAATGTTGCGGAGACGGTGGTTGAGGTTGCGGGGAAAGATGCGGCAAAAGCTAAGGTAATTTTAGACTCTGCGAAGAAGTGGGATAGTGTTGAAAGCCTTCTTCATGTGGTTAAAGGCAACTACCAAATCGCGGCTGACGGGACCCGGAAGCTGGTCACAGGGATGCATACCAAACTTGGATTCGATAACTTTATTGAGTTAAACCAAAGTGCTGGCAAGACCTTTAGCATTCGGAACGTTACTGAGTTTGCTGTAGAACGAATTGAAGCCGGTGGCGAGATTTTGAGCCAGACCTTGGAGAATGGAGTAAGGCGAGTTCAGTTACCAAGAGATGCTTGGGCGAATGCGGATGCATTCAGCGATGCAATAGCATATTCTGAAGCTGGTCAAAGACTTAAGGGTATAAAGACCTTATGGCCTGAATCCTACGACGTATCCAAAATTGGCGATATCACGCGAAGAATTGTAGAATCAAACCCAAACATTCGAAACTCTATTATTGAGGCGAGTGTTGATGGAATAAAGATCAACGTCCGAGTTGATGCCTCTGGCAAGGTTCTAACTTCATATCCAGTATGGAAGCAGTAATGTCAGATAATCTTAAAAAATTTGAAAGTACACTCGCTCTTGTATATTCGAGTTCTGGTCCGCACGAAGCCACCTTTGGATTATTAAAAGATTTGGCCAAATCTGATAATGATGTGTTGAGATGGGTAAGTCAGGAGTTTCATAATGCCAAGGATCATGACAAAAAGTCTGATTTAGCTCGTATAGCAATTGCTGCGGGTATGCGAGAACAGTTCGAAATATTTCTACGTGAGGAAGATGGATGGACTGATGAAGACTTTAAGGTTTAGTTGCCATCAAATTGCCAAAGAGGTCACAACGGTCGTGGAAATCTGCTTATGCCTTAGCACTGCTTGCAGAGAGTGAATGCTGCCGCGTTTGAGCAGCTCTTATCCCTGCAGGAAACCACCGCCCCCAATGCCGATGCGGGGGGCCGGTCCCTTTCCGAGAAGGTAATGGGCGGGTGGCGAGGGGTTAAGGACATGATCGAGAAAGCCTCAAGCTCGGGTATAACTACAAATTTCTTCTGAGAAATTCCTCTTTGCGGGTCTAATCAAACCTAGCCTGCCAATCAATATAGGATAGAATGCAATCATCTAACTTGCCTTGTAAACTCTTCTATTCGTCTAACGCGCGATCGCTGCTGGTCAAGAACAGCCGATCGCGATCCAGCTGAGAGACCGTGTTTTCGGTCAAACCCTGCTGATCGAGCAGGGAGCGCAGAGGTCGCG
>CANJJY010000158.1 GCA_947474445.1 Oligoflexaceae bacterium | reverse complement strand
TCCCCTTCTTGAGTCGACCTTTTCTGTCTACCAGAAGAATTTTGTCTGAACTTTCGTTCTGATTTTGCCGCATGAGCGCGGCGGTCGACGAAATTGTGGACAAGACCCCTCATGTTGGGCTCTTCTAGCCGATCGGGATCATCACAATCGATTGCGCCCGCTGCAGAGGCGGCCTATCATAAGAAACATGATAAATCTCTTCTCTCGATGTAGTAGGTGAGGGCGCCGATGGAAAACGACATCCGTCTCGCGTATAGCGCGTTGACCAACCAAATTCGCGTGAGCTTCAGTGTAGAAGCTGTACACGAGGATAAGAGACCGCCGAAAGACCTCGTCCGTCGGGCTAAGGCTAAGCTCGATGACGAGCAAAGCAAGGGGCAGATCGAAGCCTTTGCGCTCTATGAAGGAGGTCTTCAAGCATTTTGGGATCATCTTCGCGCCGGCGGTGAGGAGATGCGCGCACGCACTGCATCCTATGTACTCGCCCAGGGATTCAGGCAAATCCGTGATGCCAGTATTCGCTTCGACGCCGTACAGAAGCAATGGCTGCTCAGTCTTCCCTCGCAAGTGGAGGTCTTGACCAAAGCAGGCTGGTACCGCGTGCAAGCCTGGGCTTTGCAAAAAATAGATATACAGCCCCATGAACAACCGCTGCTGCGCAGTCGGATCATCGAAGCTTATTTTCGGGCTTTGAATGGGGAAAAAATCAAAGATTTTTCCTTGCGCTCCTCGCTCATAGAGACCAGCAATACAGGCAGCCGCGTTATTCACGACAAGGAGGCGCAGCGTATGCTGCTCTGCCTTTTCGATGGAAATAACTTGCGTGAATTGAACGACATTAAGGACTTTACGCAAAAAGTGTTAGTTCACCTCGGGCGTCTTCAGGAAAAATCTCCACAGTACGTACCTTTCAAAAAGGAAATGACCGAACTTTTAAAGGATTTGCACGGCAGTCCTGAGAGCTTTGGTTTTGGATTGCCTCTGATGATACCGGTTGCTTACAAGTCAGCAACCGTCGCCGCCGAGACGAGCCGCCCTGAAAAAGCTGCGGTCAGCGCTGCTGCCCAAGCGAACCCTGCGGCGACCAAGGACAAAGGCGCGGCCCCGGCCGCAGCCGCCAAGAAAAAAGCTACTCGTTCTGCTGATCGACTGGTCGAGTTCGAAGTGTCAGAAGATGGCATGTCGGCCCATATTCGGTGGGCCAATGACGAAAAGTTGAAATCCGGACATTATGATACCGACCGCAGTTGGCTCGAGAAAGCTCTCGCCGAGGCGGGTATCACCTTCGGTTTCAACAGTCTCATCGACGCGGTTCTCACCAGCTTGACGATGGGTGAGTCCTTAATGGGAAAACTCATCGCGCAGGGTCTGGCCCCGATGGCGGGGGAGCAGATCTTTCTCTACCCGCTTTATCTCAGCAAAGAGTCGGTCGTCGATGACCAGGAAGAATTCGATATCCGAACGGCCCAGAATAAATTGGTCGTCGAAGTGGGGGATGTCATCTGCGATGTTCGCTACCGGGACGGGGCCAACGGCACCGACGTCTATGGACGGCCTAAAACCGGAGTTCCTTCGAGCGTTGCGGAGCGGATCGAAGTCGGTCAAGGGGTCGAACGCCGAAACGATGGGCGGTACTATGCGCTGATCCGCGGCATTCCGCGGCTCGAAAGACATGCTGTCAGCTGCCGTGATATCTACCTGCACGATGGCGACGTCAATCTCAAGTCGGGAGATATTCATTTCGATGGAGATGTTGAGGTGCGAGGCAGCATCGACAACGGTGCGCGCGTTTTTGCCAAGGGACATCTCATCGTTCGCGGGGCTATCGGATATGCGCGCGTGCGATGTGGAGGCGACCTCAATGTAACGGGCGGCTTGATCAGTTCTCAGGAAGGGATCATCATCGCCGGTGGCGGCGTGTTTGCTCAATTCATTGAGAACAGTCGCGTCGTCGCTGGTGGATCGGTCGGCGTTGTGAAGTCCATCGTCAATAGCAACATCAAAACAGGTGGCGAGATCTACGTTCGCAATGCCAAAACCAGTGGAATCGTCGGTGGGGGAACGCTGGTCGCGACGCGAGGCGTTCGCAGTTTTAACGTCGGATTCAAAGATGGTGAGAAAACAACTCTGCGCATCGGCAGCGATTGGCAAACCGAGTTTCGCATGGATCTCATGCGTCAGCGCGAGCAGAAGCTGCGTCGCTTCCAACAGGAAAAGCAAACTGCTGTTGAAGAATTGAAGCGCCGCAACGGCAATGCCGCAAATATCAGCGTGATTGAAAAGCGTATGACGCGCGCCCGCAAACTAGCCGACAAACTTGAACGGGCTTATGAAGCGATGAAAACCAAGATGCGTTGGGTGGATGATGCTTTGCTCATTGTGTGTGGACAACTCGATAATAACGTCGATGTCACGGTCGGGGGGCGCACCATTCCCGTCAATTCACAGATGAAAGAAGTGATGATTTCCGGCGTTCGATTCCGGGATCAATTCATCAATTCACTCGATTATATAGAGACTTTCAGAAAGAACCAGCAGCGCAAGGCTTCCTAGCTCTGCTCGAGTCAGGCTGATTTTAGCCCAGGATCAGAGGTAGTAGACCAACTTGGGATCGTCGTGTTGGCTTTTAGCGATGTACTTCTCGAGGCGTTTTTGCGAATCGCCGTTGAATTCGCCGAAACGAATCCCCAGGCCAGCCTTGGTATTGCGGCGGCCGTCGGCAGCGATTTGCCGCACGACTTCGCCATCGACCTTGATGGGTTTTTTGTAACCAGGTAGGGCAAAGGACAGGCTCAGCTTGGTGCCGGCTTCGATGTTGATATCGGTGGCCAGCAAGATCCCCGATTTGGAAACATCCTGAATCGGGCACTCGAGCGTATCGCCACGCAGTTCGAACACAACGACGCCTTCGTGAACGACGCGTTCTGTTTCGCGCGTTTTCTCTTCCAGTAGATTTCTGACCTGCTCGATAAAGTATTCGCGGGGAACTGGCGTCTCGATGAAAAGATCAGGGCCCGTCGTTCGCTGCGTCACGCGTTTGGGCAGTGGCTGCACGCTCGTGAAGATAATCGGGATCGCGGCGCTCGCCGTTTGCTTTTTGAAATGCTCACACATACTCACAGCATCGATTTCGCCGTAATCGTAGTTGATGACGATGACGTCGGTGCCGTCTTTTTGGAGTGCGTCTTTGGCCTGAGCAAAATTAGTCGCCTGGTGGATATGAACGCCCACTTTGCGATAGCTCGCCTTCTCGAGATCAGACGTGATCCGCTTCTCATCGATGAAGAGTATTTTGAGCGTTCCACTAGACATGATATCGGCTCCTTAGCTCCTAAATCGGGTCCTACCGTCAAATCGAAATTCTCTTCGGCAGCTCTCGGAAAAGATTGAGGTCTGAAGCGAGAGAAAGCGAAAAGCCTTGAAATATATTGAACTTTATCCTAGAAGCCCGATTTGTACCTAAAGGAGAGACCGATCGGTGGCCAAGCGAGAGAAGAGAAAGCTGGATGATTTCCTGCTCAGCGAGGGGCTCGCCCCGGATCTGCGCGAGGCTCGCGCCTTGATAATGGCTGGGCAAGTGCTGGTCGATGAGCAGCGCGTCGACAAGCCAGGAACCCTCGTTGATACCAGGGCTTTTATCCGATTAAGAGGGCAAAGACGCTTTGTCAGCCGCGGTGGCGACAAGCTTTGGGGGGCCATCGAGGATCTTGGGGTGGCCGCTCTCTTTCAAGACGCAGTGGTCCTCGATTGCGGCTCCTCGACCGGAGGATTTACCGATTGTGCCTTGCACCTGGGCGCCCGCCGGGTCTATGCGATTGAAATGGGATTTCATCAGCTCGCCTGGAAGCTCCGCAGCGATCCACGGGTCGTCGTCATGGAACAAACCGACTTGCGGACGATCGATAGGGTACTCGATCCGGAAGCTTCGATCGTGCTCGCCGATATCAGTTTCAGTTCACTCGCCCGTATTCTGCCGGCGATCTGCGCCTTGATTCCAGCAAGGCCAGTTCAAGTTCATTTTCTTCTCCTCGTCAAACCGCAATTTGAGTTGGAAAGCGATCGCGTTCCAGCTGGTGGCGTCGTCGATGACCAAGCCAGTCGCTCCGATGCGCTTTCGCAGGCGGAAGCTGCGGCGCAGCAGCAGGATTTAATTCTCGAAGCTTTGATCCCCAGTCGCCTGCTCGGGCGCGAGGGCAATCAAGAATTTTTTCTCTACGCAACTCGCAAGGGTTAAGCCCGCAAAACGGGTTCAAGACCTTACTTTAGCCAGATTGACATCGTATAAAAAGCTGCTAGGATGAGTTGTGGACTGGACGTCCCGATCTTTTTCTTTTTGAGCAAAAAAGGTCAACTCCCATGCGGCTCCTCCCTTCGCTCCTGCTGATCCTGATCTGTAGCCTTTTGAACGTTCATTGCGGATCTTCGTCTGCAGGACGTGGGGGAAATAACAATCCTCCTGTTGCTAACAAGAAAACGAGTTCAGGCGGCGGAGCTCCGGCGGGAGAAACTCTGCTCGTTGGCAACCATTTCACGCTCGCTCCCGATATTCCGCTGGAACGGCAGAAGTTTATCGAAGGCGATATTTCTCTCATCAAATCTATCAATGCGTCTTTGACCGCTAGCGAAAATGCTCAGATGATGAAGGTCATGGGAATTTCTTCCCTCGACGGTCCGACTCTTCAGAAATGGCTCAGCGATCGCATCCGCGTGATTCTCGGCGAGAAGATTTCTGCCTATCAATTGGCGATGGTCTTTCCGCGCGAAGCTGCCTATGGCTTCTTTAATACCAAAGACGAGGACCCCGAGACCGCAAAATATACCGGGGCATCCAATACGGGTATTGCTCTCTATTCCTTCATGAAGAGAATCAGTGCAGCCGAAAAGCGCGAAGCCTATGCCCGCATACTGGTCGGCGATCAGTGGTATGATGTGACAAGTCCGCGCGCCGGGATCATGCAGATCGGTCCTCGCTTTTTTGGAACCTTAATCAATCAGCAGCAGCCCGCTGCCTTTGCCAACGCCGCTTTTCGTCTAGCTTTACTCTTTCATGAAGCGCGACACAGCGATGGCAATGAAGAAGGTCAGAGTCTAGGCTTCACCCACGGTCTCTGTACAGAAGCCGGCGGAGCTCCCCAAGAATTCGTCGGTAAACCGGCCTGTGACGCAAGCGCCAACGGAGCCTATACGGTTGGGGCTTACATGTTTCGTGCCCTCTACCGCAACTGTGGGACCAAATGTTCGGCGCGTGAAGTGGAAATGCTAAAAGTCTATTATATCGACTCCCTGTCCCGCATCATGAACGAGCGCGGACCGACGCCCACTCTCGATGACTCGCCGCAAAAAGCTTTTACACCGGCCGATATCTCCAGCTTTAGCCGCGTTCCTATCGAATGAACCTGATTTTTATCTCAGAATAATTAGCTGCTGCCTCGTATCCGCTCAGGGTGTAGTATTTCTAGAGCCCGTCTCAAAAAGGCGATCTCTTCGTTGCTTGTCAGAAAAAAATCCTCATTTACTGTATGTAAACTCCGGTTTTTTTCCTCCGCGCGCCTTGATATCCCCTTTTTGAGACAGGCTCTAGTATTACTCCCTCGAGAAAGGTTCCTCATGCGGAAGGAAATAGTTTGGCCTATCTGCCTTGCCTTTATTCTCGCTGCCGTCATGTATTCGCAGAGACGCTTGAAGGATATGGCTGAAGACCCTTCCCAGATGGGCCTCTTGCCTTTCAGTGAGGAGGAGCCGGGAGAGGTCAGAGAAGGGGAGGAAGGAGCTGAGAGCGCGTCTTCTCCGGACGAGAATGGTGACGGGAGTTCTGAACATCTCAATGGGGGGATGGAAGCGGGTGATGAGAGCGCGGCTGCGGGGGGAAGCGCTGGGCCGACGCCGATTTCTGATCCGGTGCTTGCCCGCGAGACGGTGCAGCGCGCTCTGAAAGAGGCGAACGTGGCTTTTCAGAAGCGGGAGGCCTTGGCAGCGGCGAGTCCTGAAGAACTTCATCAGACGCCGGAGCTGATTCGCTACGCTGCTGATCAACTGGGGCGAGTGGTTGAACTTGAAGCTCAGTATCCGGGACTGAAGGCGAGCTTTGTGGAGTTCTATCTGAGCTGTGCGCGCGATGAGAAGTCGATTACGGTGATACGGGCGCAATGTCTTGAAAAGTATATGGTGCAGCCTAGTTTGAGTGAGAAAGAGAAGGAAGATGTTCTGCATGAGCTGCCCGAGACGGTGGTTCGTTTGTTTCGGGCGCTTTGAGATTTTGGAATTTGGAATTTGTTGATGGTTGATTGTTGATGGAGGGAGCAAGCTTGCGCTTGCTCAATACTCCCTCGCTAGTCGGGATATGAGTTGTATGCCATATCCTGTCCCCAATCCCGCCGGTGTGTTCGCAGGTCCAGCCATGTCGATATGCAGCCAAGGAATATCCAAATCATCGATGTGACTGTAGATAAACTGCGCCGCACAGCTCGTCTGCGCATTGGAACGATTCTTTACCGAATTGACCATGTCTGCCACCTGACTCCGGAATTCAGCCTGATAAAGCTCAGGAGCAAAGGGCAAGGGCACCACTAAATCGCCCGTTTCACGACCCACCTTGCGGGCGAGCTGCTCTAGGTCCTCTCGATTCGAGATAATGCCCGCATGCAGATAGCCCGTCGCCACCATCTGCGCCCCGGTGAGAGTCGCTGCGTCGATGAGCAGCTGTGGGGCATATTTACGAGCACAATAGGACAAGCAGTCGGCCAACACCAAGCGTCCTTCGGCATCGGTGTTGTTCACCTCGACCGTCTTCCCTGAATGCATGGTGAGGACGTCATCGTTTCGCATCGCGCCAGGTCCTATCGCGTTTTCTACGATACCGACACAGGCGATCAGGCGATGCGGAAACCCGTTTTGAGTCATGTAAGAAAAGGCGGCTAAGACGGCTGCAGCGCCTCCCATATCTCCTTTCATGCCGACCATGCTCGCCCCAGCTTTGAGACTGAGGCCGCCCGTATCGTAGCACACACCTTTGCCGGCGAGGACAACGGTGCGCCTTGTGCCGCGTGGCTTATAGTCGAGGATCACCATGCGGGGTTCCTCTGCTGCAGCCTTGCCTACCGCATAGATGCCGCCCAAACCTTCTGACAAAAGTTTCGTGCCGACGATCTCTTTGATCGTCACATGCTCTTGCCCTTTAAATTTGGCGCTGATCTCCTTGGAGAAACTCAGCGGCGACAGATCCTGTGGTGCTGTGTCTGCGAGCCGACAGGACCAGCTGACCTCCTCGGCAAGGCTCTTGAGACTCGGATCGAGAGCCAGCACCTCGCCTTGCGAATTGACGGCTAAGAGCTGGTAGTGGCGGGGCTTAGCATTCTGCCTGTAATTGGTTAGCCTGAGACGTCGTGCGACCGCTGTCACGGCAGGGGCCAGATGCTCGGGCTTGTCCACACAAAGGACCACGGTGATCATCTCATCGCCATCCACAGCGTCGAGCTGCTGATAGATCCATTCGCGGCGCGAGGGGCTATTGTCTTTGGAGACCTTCTCGGGCAAGAGACTGAGAACGACTTTATGAGGTGCTGCCAGGCCCGTCAGCGTGCTGAAGCTCGTCGGTGCGGTCACGTTCTTGCTGCCTTTGATGACCTCCTTAAAGAGGTCGGCAATCGCGGCGGGTAACAGCTTTTCATGCAAGCCAGATTGAAAAGCTTTGGCGGGTCCTATCAGGATCAAGGAGCCCTTTTTTGGCAAAATCTGCGAGGTACTGGTGAGAAACTTGAGCTGCATGAAGGCCTCTAGAGTAAGGTATGGATCAAAAGTCGATGATCGTGAAAATTTGCGCCATGGATGTGCGGAATTAAAACAGGTTTCGGATGATAACCAAAAGCCGCGCCAGCCAACTTTAACATGGGCAGATCATTTGCCCCATCCCCGACCGCTATGGCTGCGCTGCGGGCGATTCCTAGGGTGGCACAGGTGACTTCAAGAAAACGGGCCTTCGCGGTCCCATCGACGAGAGGTCCCTGCAGCTCACCTGTTAAAGCGTGCCCTTTCACCGCGAGCTCATTGGCGTCATAGCCGTCAAAGCCGAGTGCGCGGGCGATCACGGCGGCCAGAGGTTTGAATCCACCGGATATCAAAAAGAGTTGAATGCCCTGAGCTCGCGCAGCGGCGGCAAAGGCGGCCATGCCTGGATTGATGGTGAGAGTGGGGGAGACCGTCTCAAAGATCGAGTCGGGAACGCCGGCCAGCATCTGAACGCGGGCGCGGAGCGCTGTCGCAAAGTCGAGTTCACCCGCCATCGCTCGCTCGGTAATGGCGGCGACCTCGCGCGCCTTGCCGCTGGCGCGTGCGAGCTCGACGATGGATTCCTCGGCGATGACGGTCGAATCCATGTCAAAAAATGCGGCTTTCCACTCTCGCTCTTCCACGAGTGCGCATGTGCGGCCGGCCATATTCAGTTTTTGCACGAGTGGGCGCAAACTTTCGTCCAGCGTCGATCCTGTGAAGCGAAAGCGATGAAAGACGTCGATGGTTTCCGGATCTGCGAGATGTCGAAAGGGAGCGGAATAGTCGCGATCGACGACGAGACGAAAGGCGGGCATGAAGCTTCCTTTTACATGCAGAAAATAAAGGATCGAAGATATGAATCTCAGGAAGCTGCGCGCGGATCAAGGAGAATTGTGTCAGGGGTAAGGGAGGGCTGAGGATACATTTTGGACAGAAACGATGGATTCAAACTCAAGATAGGCTGAAGGGGCTACAAAAGGTGGCCGCTTCCTTTCCCCTGGCGCTAACGTAACTTTCCCAATTTAACTCCAGGCGACGGCCCGGGATAATTATTTAATCTTAGCGAATTCGATTAGCGTCGCTTATTGTAGCGACGAAGTTGTCGGACGCAGCTGCGCTTGTTCCTTGAGCCACTGCAGGCACAGCTTGGCCGCGATGCCCATCGTACGTTTTCGAAGGGTCGCCACACGGATGCGGTTGGAAACTGTCGCTTTAAAATGCAAGCGCCGGAGACTGGGTTGCTGCACCAGAAGAGACGCAATCTGTGATTCGGGAAGCAAACCGGCACCAAGACCTTGGCTCACAAAGCCCAGCATCCCGTGCGTGTCCATTGCATAGGCACGCATCTGCAGATCGCGCGGCAATCGCCCCCAGTTCTTCTTGAACCAGGCATTGAGAAGTTCACCAGACTCAGTGTAATTGACGTAGGGTAAGCGACAGCAGGCTTCAAAACTGTCCTCTCCAAACGTCAGGCCTTCCAGGAGACTCTCGTGAGCGACGAGATCGAAAGGTTCCGTGGCGATCTCTTCAAAGTCGAGGTTGTCCTCATTGACAAAGGCATCGGCCAAGGCAAAATCGATCCGTCCTTTCTCGCACCACTCACTCAGTTCGTGGGCAAAGCCACTGCACCATTCAATCCGGAGTTTGCTGTGCTGTCGCGCAAAGCTCACGAGCAGTT
>CANJJY010000157.1 GCA_947474445.1 Oligoflexaceae bacterium | reverse complement strand
CGTTTTCCTTATGATGTTCATCTTCGCGCTCCTCTCTTCAGGAGCCTCGCAGATCGCCCTGCAAAAAGACAAGATCGAAGCCCAAAAGCATCTGCTCGGCAAATTGCCCGAGTCCGACAAACTGAATACGCAAAAACAAATGGAGATGGCCGCCAAGGACATCAAAGATATCAGTCAAAAGCGTGAGATGCTCAAAGAAAGCCTGACGCAGCTCGCCCAGATGGCCGAAACCTTGGACAGCCGTGAGCAATCACTTAAAAACTTCTATGAAAGTCAGAATAAGAACATCGCCAAGATCGAGCAGTCACGAGAAACGATCGAAAAGCAGGCTGAAGAATTGACCGTGCAAAAAAAATCTCTTCAACTCACGCAAGCCCAGCTGAATAAGATTGAGAAGGAAGCTGCCGAGAACCAGGAAAAGCTCCTCGCGACCAAGACGGAACTGGATAGCTTGAAAAAGCAGCGCTCCGGCTTGCAGGTCGAACAGAGTTCACTCAGCAAGGAATCCGCATCGCTCAAATCCGACATGAACCGACTCACCAAAGAAGCTGAAGCCTTGGCTCAGCAGAATAAATCCCTCGAACATCGCGTGGCGGACCTTTCGTCTGAACTGAAAGCCCAGCGCAGCGAGACGGCGACCGCTCAGCTCAAAAATAAGGAACTCCTCGCTGCCGAGCGCAGCAAGGGTCAGGAACTGAACGCGACAGAGAAAGCCCAAGCTAAAATGCAGCGCGAACTGGAAGGGCTCAGAGCCGAAAACAAAGATTTAAAGGCTCAGAATGGAGGCCTCAAACAGCAACTGGAGAGCGCCGCAGGCGAAGCCAAACAGGCTGGTAAAAGCCTGAAAGAGGCCGAAGGGAAGGCCAAAGGACTGGTAGCGGCCAACGCGGAGTTAGGGGAAGCGCTTAAAAGTGGCCAATCCGAAAGCAAAGGCCTCAAATCGCAGCTTGCCGCCCTCGAAAAGCAGCACAGGGTAGCGCTGGCTGATCTCGACGGCAGCCAAAAGCAGAATCAGCAGCTCGACAAAAAGTTGGCGGCAGCCCTGCATGACCACAAGGAATTGAGCAAGGAAGCAGAAGATCTCGCGCAAAGGCTCAATCAGATCGATACTAACGAAAAGGATCTGAACGATAAGTTCGCCAAAGAATCCAAGGCTCGCGTCGCCTGCGAGACGGAAAAAGACAAAACCAAGGGTCAGCAGCAGAAGATAGCTTCGGATGCAAAGGCTCAAAAGGAAAAGCTCGATGCTGTCGGCAAGACTTTGGCGGACGCTCGCAAGGCCGTGCAGGAAATCGACAACGAGCGCAAACGCATAGCCGGGACAGTGGCGCAGAATCTGAAAGCCTCGGGAGTCGAAGTCGACATCAATCCTGAAACAGGCAACATCACCCTCCGCATGGACGAAGCCTTCTATTTTAAAAACGCATCCTATCAGCTGCGAGATGAAGCCAAGCTAAAGATTTCGCAAATAGTCCCTATCTACGCCAAGAGCTTGCTGGAAAATCCCAAAATCGCGCAGCGGATCGAAAACATCCTCGTGACAGGCTACGCGAGTCCCAAATTCAAAAAGGAATACGTGGACCCATCGACCGTGGCTGGCGAAGCCTACGACTATAACCTTGAACTGAGCGTGAATCGGGCCCGCGAGATCGTCACCTATATGTTTGGGCAGGAGATCAAGGACTTCCCTTACAAAGATAAAATGCGCCATCTCGTTAGTGTTTCCGGCACGGGCATGATGAACGCCATACTCCTGGATAATGAATCGGTCTGCAGCAAGGATCCCGAGGCGCAATCGAAGTTCGAAGAGTGTACCTGCGGGCCTTTTGACTGTAAGAAATCGCGCCGTGTAGAGCTCCAGTTCGTCCTGAAGAATCAAAAAGACACCGACCGTCAGCTTCAAAAGATTACCGATAAATTGATCGAAAAGGAAACACGCCATGACGCTCATTAATGCATTCCAAGTTCTCTGTCACTACCTGATCGAGATCATGGCAGTTACCTGCTTTCTAGCCCTCTTTCTTCGCGTCCTGGCGCATCGATCCAATCGAGGTAATCAAGCTTACTTCAATTCCTTCTCGCGATCGGTCATCAAGCATCTGGAAGAAGAGGAAACCAAAGACACCTTTGTCGACGATGTGGATATCTGGCTGGAAGGTCTCTTGAATAAGGTCAAGGAGTTCCTCCCGGACCGTTCGCTGCGCTTCAAGCGTCAGAGCGGCGATCGGTCTGAACGCCTGATCGATTACACCGATGGAAAGCAGAGCATCATCATCGCTATGAAGCAACAGGCGGATGCTCTGAAAAGCCCCAACATCCCCAACTGCGCAGAACTCGCCGATCGCGTTCTCAACCAAGACACGAAGTGGCGAACGATCCTAGGATTTGTTCCGGTCGATGTCCTCAATCGCGGTCTCGATGTTTTGCCCAATCTCTTCGTCATCGGCGGCATCTTTGGAACTTTCGTGGGCATCACCGGCTCACTCCCCTTGATCGCCGGCATTGATATTACGAATCTGGCCGAAGCCGGCCCCACCCTGAATAAGTTCGTGGCGAGCGTCGCCTACTCGATGAACACATCGATCGCCGGCATCCTCTTCAGCGTTACCATGACTTTGATGACAGCCCTGTTTCCCCTCACGACCATCCGCGATGAGGTGGCTAAGAATTTTGAACGCTCGATTGAGTTCATGTGGTATCGCATCCACGGCAACAAACTGTCCCATGCCGAACGTCAGGTCATCCATAGTCTCAGTCAACTCAACGTTGATCTGGTCAAAGTCCTTTCGGAAATCCGCGACGACTTGCGCAGTGAGAAAGAAGGGACGCAGTCAGAGAGAAAATTGAGAAAGGGAGCCTAAAGTGTCCATTCGAGACGTTCTAAAGGGATGCCCTCTCTTTTTTGAAATGTACGATGAAGAGATCGAAAAAGTCTCCAAATCCCAGACGGTCCATCACTACCAGACGGGTGAATACATTATTAAGGAAGGGCAGCATGCCGACCAGATCTTTATCCTGCTCGAAGGTGTGGCCGAGCTTGAGAAACAAGCCGTCGGTGGACGCATCCGTGTCGAACGCATCAAGCAAGGGGAAGTCTTCGGCCTGCTCATGCTGCTCGATGAAAAGCCCTATAGCATCGACATCATCGCCAGGACGCCCTGCGCCGTTCTCGAAATCAAACACCGATCGATCATGTCGCTCTTTGATAAAAATCCCCGTATCTTCGCCGTCATGACTCTCAATATCTGCCGCATCCTCGGACGGCGCCTCCGCAGTAGCTACAGCCGCTTGGGCGAACTCAAAGTTCAAGCGGCCGACTCTGACTACAGCCAGGGTCGAGATAGCGGCGGGTTCAGAAAAATCGGCAGTTAGGACGCTTTCTGCGCGTCCTTCCCTTCCCTTTCCCTCCTGTCGATACCCAAGACACCTTCAAGATTCTGCTCATAGGTAATCATTGCCACTTTTTCCGGACGTGACAATGGCCTCCTTGTCAGCTGAAATTCTCCAATTATTTCGGCTCTTCGCCGCTGGCGTATGATTTGCAGTAAGAATGTGCGCTTCTATCGTGCTGTCTATTGAGCGATCTCCATCGCCTCCTCTACTTCGGAGTTGTGACTGTGAATAGTTCTTTTGCATTGGTTTGCACGTCCTTGGTCTTTCTCTCCTGTGTCACGCAGAAAAATGACCCCTCCCAGTTGGAATTCGCCTCGGAAGAAGTTCGCGATCAGTATCTCTTTGATAAAGCCTCTTATTACGTCGACGGCGAACCGAACATCGGTCAATCCAGCGATGTCCTCCGAGACAATCGCGTGACGCTCTCGGCAGAGTCGCTGGGCAAAGATATGGCGGTAGGCATTCTCCGCAACCATGATCATGAGTTTGTGCTCGATGGCAACAACAGGCCGAAGATCGCCCTGTACCGCTCGAGCGAAGCATCTCAATCGGTCGTCAGCCAGGCAGCGGTTCGTCACTCGAGCTATGCTTTAGGTATGGTCGAGATATCCGGATTAAAGACAATCGATCAGAAATGCCAGATCGAATTGCGGCAAGCCGTGTATCAATTGAATAGCAATCAGCAGCTCGGCGTTCTATCGGGCCAAGCAGAAATAGTATCTTCCGTGCCCGAGGTGCCGTTTGCCTGCACGATGGATAGCATCGGTGTGTTTGATGATACCTTTATCATTCGCAAAGGCGCGGCTCAAGGCCAGATGAACCTGGTCCTGTGCCAGAACGATTTCGCCATGGTCTGCCGGTTGAAGGCCCCAGCAGACCAGCGCAAACTCGCGGCACCGATGGTCGTGCTGATCTCGACTGTGACGCGCAAATACTCAGAGTGAGAAGTTCGAGAAACTCACGTCCAGAGACGTCTTCATCGATTCTTCGACCATCGGCGTCGCGAGGACAGGCAGATTATGATCCACTGTCATCCGACAGGCAGCGAGGGTCGATCCATCGGCCTGAGCAGTGAAGGTCCATGTCACGTCCATCGAGGTGAACGAGCTCTTTTGAATCTGATTGATTTTGTCTTCAAGCTCCACGATCTTCTCTGGACTCGGATAGGATGAATTGAAAACGCTCGCTTGACCTGACTCGCCATAGCTCACCGTCATATGAACGAACTGCTTGGTTTCTCGAATGCCCGCGATTCTTTGCCAGACGTATTGCTCGCCTTGGCCTTCTTCGATGACGATCGTCTCTACCAATCCCTTTAAGCGGTATTTACAGCCGCTGTCGCAGGTGTTTTTGTAGTCGGTTAGAATACTATAGAGTTCGTTGGGACTCTTATTGATCACCGCACTCTTATTGACTTCAACGACGGTCGCATGCAAAGTCCCATTCATGAGCAAGGCACAGATCATCAAACCAAAGACTTTCATCGGTCTTCTCCACTGGTTTTGCTTAAGGCATTCTTCGCATTCTTATATACAAGTACTATAACCAAATAAGTCATGAGCGCAAGAAACAATAGTCTTTCGTTGCATTCTCAGATGAACTTCGTAACATGATGGTAAAAGAGAATGAAGGAGGTTCACGGATGCGGGTGGCGACGTGCTTAGGCGGGCTTTTAACGGGCTTGACGCTTTTTTGTTCGATGGCAGAAGCTACTTTTTACTGTCGGCAAGGAGCGACGATTGACTTCAAATGCTACAATTACTGCGCGGGAGGACTCAACAGCGATCCCGATTTTGACGGTTGGGGCTGGGAGAATAATCGCAGCTGTGTGGTCCGCAACAGCCGCATCGATCCTATGCAGACTTGCATCGCCCGCCCGCCGGGAGCACCTGAAGTCGATCTCGGCTTTGCCTTTCAAACTTACAGTAAAGTGCCGCTCCGCTGCCAGTTCACCAACGATCAAAGTAACGACCTCAAACTGCTCACTGAGCTCCCGCTCCTCGAAGGGAGCTGCGAGAGACATTACCGCCGCCTCGACCCCCAATCGGGCAAGCTCCTCAATCGCTTCAAGGGCGATGCCTTTGCTGAGGCCGATCTGATTCGTTGCGGAAAGTCGATTTTTATTTACGGTGGCTACGATGTGAAGGATCTCTCGATCGGTCTGCCAGAGACTCTCGCCGACGTGCTTCTCGAGGGATTGAAGAATCGATATGGCGATCGCTTGAGCCAACTAGGATTCTTCCCAGACCCTTGGGACAATAAATTTCCCTTGGGTCTGGCGCCCAGTCCTCGTCACCAAGTTCCTGGCGAGAATGGTCGAAACATCGTGATGACCTGCGCAACCTGTCACATCGGGCGCACGGCCCAGGGAAAATACGTGGTTGGTCTGCCGAATGAAAAGATGGACGTCGGCATGTTCAATACGATGATCTATTATTCTATCTATCGCACTGATCAGAAGAAGGCGGACCATCTGCGCTGGCCAGAGAAAGTACAAAAGCTCTACAAAGAATATGATCAGATCATCGGTCTTTCGCCCGAAGCGACCTGCGGACCGCTCGAAAACAAGCCGAGCGATTATCGCACCTGTATGAAAGAGGCTCTCGCGTCTGACCATCGCCCGCAGATGATTAAATTGCTCGATCAGATCAACGGCTCGGTCGATGCCGATGAATTCTTTGCCGCGCAGGGTCTTTACCGCCCTTCTGTCAATGAATTGGAATCCTTTGCCTCGGGTACGCCCGGCTCTTACAATCCTATTTATCCTTCCTACAGCGTTCGCGACCGCCAAGTCCTCTGGACCCCTGGCCCGATCTGGCGCTTAGGCTTTTATCCCTCCCACGATGGGGCGCGCGATGCCGGATCCATTTTTCAATTTAATAGCGTCGAAGATTTTGTGAAGTCAGCCACCTATGCGACCTTTTCCGACCCACGCGCGCTCAGCGACGTCTTCAGTGATCCGGTGGCATCCTACGTGAGAACCTTGACCGAGCCGCGTAATCCGAATCCGCCGCCCGCTGATCAGGTTGAACTCGGTCGGGTGCTCTTCCAACAGTACTGTGTCAGCTGTCACAACGGTGTCGACGGTGAGACGACACGCCGCGTGGAAATCGCTCAGATAGGGGCACCAGAAACCTTTCGGAGTATCTTTCTCAACTACAAGGCATCCAATCCAGCCGCGCAGAAGCGCTTTGACTTCATCAATGCGATCTACGACATGGACAACGAGCAAAATGAGATTCATTCGCGCAAGCTGCGTGGCATCTGGTCGCGCAATCTCTTGATGCTGAACGGCGCTGTCAAAGGTTTGGAAGGAGCCTTCTGTCTCGATGTCGATCGCCCGACGATACCGGATCGCCATCAAGCCTATTCAGATGCAAGCCATCTCGATCTCTGTCATGACTATCGCGATGAGCATAAGCGCGCGCTGATCGCCTTTCTCAGATCCTGGTAGAGCTGCACGACCTCTCCCCTGCCCTTCCTTCACCGGAAGGGTTTTCGTTTGCCCCCATTTTTGTTCCGCTTCGATCCCTATTTTCTACAAAGATCTCTGATTCTTAAACAGTCACGCAAAAGCGCCGCACGAACCAAAGTTGCGGAGGTCGCGGGAGGTCAAAGTCCACGCTGCAGGCATCCACCGCGCTCATAAAAATCCTTTAAAATCGGTTGGCAAGGAGTTCCCCTCAAGGTATACCAATCGGGCCGAGCCCATTCTTGATCACGGATCCCTCATGTCTGAATTAAAAGTATTGCTGTTGACGCCGCCGATGACGCAACTGAACACTCCCTATCCAGCGACCGCTTATCTCAGCGGTTTTCTGAAGATGTTCGGCGTGCGCGTGGCGCAGCGCGATCCGGCGATCGAACTGATTCTGCGCTTGCTGTCAAAGGCTGGACTCGCCGAAATCAAAGAAGAGCTCGAGGCGAATTTTGAAGACGTGCCGGCCGATGAGCGGCCTGAGGAAGTTCAGTTTTTTCTCGAACATTACCTCGCCTACTCCAACACCGTTGAGCCGTGCATCAGGTTCCTTCAGGGCAAAGATCCGAGCTTGGCCATCCGCCTCTGCTCTCGCCGCTTTGTCCCCGAAGGGATAGGATTTGAAGGCCTCCACCAAATGGAAGGCATCGAAGGAGAGGAGCATCTCCATCAAGCTTTCGGCAGTCTGGGGACCCAAGACAAGGCCAAATACCTGGCGAGTCTCTACATCTCCGGTCTCGTCAAAGTCATCAACGAGGGGATCGATCCCCGCTTTGAACTCTCGCGCTACGGCGAGCGACTGGCAGCGAGCAATCCGAGCTTCGATGACCTCCACGACTCACTCGAGGGGCAAGAAACTTTCGTCGATGATGTGCTGAAGGATATCGTCCTCGGCTATTTTGAAGATGTAAAGCCCGACGTTCTCGGTTTGACTCTGCCCTTTCCCGGCAATGTCTATGCGGGACTTAAAATTGCGCAGACTGCCAAGCAATGGAACCCCCAGATCAAGGTCGTCTTGGGTGGAGGTTACGTCAATACTGAGCTCCGGTCTCTGCGCGATCCGCGCGTCTTCGATTACGTCGACTACATCTGCGTCGACGATGGTGAGCGCCCCTTTCTCAACCTACTCGAACATATCGCCGGCGTTCGCAAGGAAAGCGAACTGGTGCGGACCTATCTTCTCAAGGCCGGTCAGGTGACCTACGTCGATTCCAAGAAGGATCATGACTTTCCTCATAAAGATACGGGCACGCCGACCTATGAGGGTTTACCCCTCGACCGCTACCTTTCCATCTGTGAAATGCCGAACCTCATGCACAGGATCTGGTCGGATGGCCGTTGGAATAAGATCACGCTCGCCCATGGGTGCTATTGGAATAAGTGCAGCTTCTGCGACGTGAGCCTCGATTACATTGCCCGCTATGACGAGGCGCAGGCCGACATTATCTTGGCTCGCATGGAAGCCCTCATCGCCGAAACGGGTCAGACGGGCTTTCACTTTGTCGATGAAGCAGCACCGCCCAAGGTTTTGCTCGCCCTCGCCCAGAGGATCATTGAGAAGGGTCTGACAGTGACCTGGTGGGGTAACATTCGCTTTGAAAAAACTTTTACGCCCAAGGTCGCCAAAATTCTCGCCGCATCAGGCTGCATCGCGGTGAGCGGAGGGCTTGAGGTCGCTTCGGATCGTCTGCTTAAATTAATGAACAAGGGCGTCACAGTCGAGCAGGTGGCGCGCGTCACCCGAGCTCTCACGGATGCGGGCATCCTGGTCCACGCCTATCTCATGTATGGGTTTCCGAGCCAGACCAAAAAAGAAACGATAGAAGCGCTCGAGTACGTGCGGCAATTGTTCAAGATGGGTTGCATTCAATCAGCCTACTGGCATCGCTTTGCCGCCACCGTCCATAGTCCCGTCGGCAAACACCCCGAACAGTTCGGCATCACTCTGCTCCCTCACGACGATATTCAGTTTGCGAGCAACGATATCGACTTTCATGATCCCGTTCGCACCGATCACGAGAGCCTTGGGGAAGGCCTCAAGAAAGCGCTCTATAACTACATGCATGGGATGGGTTTGAACGAAAAGTTGAATATTTGGTTTGATCAGCCTATTCCCTCGCACAAAATCCCTGATGACTTCATCGCCTCGGCCATTCGTCATTAACACCTAAGTTTTTTTGTTAGCCGCCTCGATTTTCGCCAGCTGCAAGTTGCGATAGTTGAGCTTGACGCCATACCAGATGGCCTCCACGGAAACAGGCACTCCCTCGGGCAGACTTTCTTCGATCAGATGGGCGCTGTGGTGCTCTTTTTCGAGCGCACGCAGCGCTCGATCGTAGCCTTCTGTTTGCCGCAAGGGAAAGGTCGAGGCAATGTCGAAGAGCCGCTCGCGATGGTCAAAAACGAGCTGAGCGCAGGCCTTGAACAGCTCGACTTCTCGCCCAAAATAGTCTTGGAAGAGCAACTGCCTGGCCCACTCACTCCACGCTGGACCGCCCTCTTGATTGCAGTCGCTGAGCCGTAAAGCGAGCTCGTCAAAGCGCGAAAAGTAAGCATCGAGATCAAAGCCAACTTCCTGCAAAGCCCATTGCGAAAGGGCTGTT
>CANJJY010000156.1 GCA_947474445.1 Oligoflexaceae bacterium | reverse complement strand
CCCATCTCCTGCTGTTCGCGCCTGAGACCTTCCAGTTCCCGGCTCAGAGTCTCCTGCAGCTTGGCCTTGTGACCGGCTGACGAGCGGTTCTGGCTAAGGGTGAGCAGCAGACCGAGCAGTGATCCTAGCACAACGGCAGCAGTCAAAGCTGTCGCCAGGTCGTTCTCGCCGCCTATCTGGGCGATCAGGCTCAAGACGGCGGAGACTAGGGTCAAACTCAGCAGGACGACGGTCTTCATGGGGGCACCTCTCGAGCGTTGAAGGGTGTTCAGTATTAAACGAGCGAGCGCTCAGCGACAAGTAAATCTGCGCGCTGGCAGCCCTCAAGTTTCACTCCTTGAAGCCGATACTCTCTCAAGTGCTCTCGGAGGAATTTTTATGTATTTTTGGGGTAAAACCGCGCTGCTCGCGCTTACATTGCTCAGCGCTTCGACGGCCATGGCCGGTCTGAGCTTTGCACCTTATGTCAGCATCAAGTCCACAAAAAGTGTCACGCCTGGCAAAAAAGACCAATCCACCGAAACCGAAGTGATTAAGCAGCGGCAAGAGTACGGGATACGCGCATCTTTGAGTTTCTGGCGCCTCTTTAAGACGCAACTTTCTGTGGGTCAAAGCAAGCAGACTAATACCCAGAAAGTCTCGCAGGTTAAAGATGAGTATGGGGAAATTGACCTCAATTCCGAGCTCAATATGGACACGTCCGATCCTGATAAAGAGCTGCGTCTGACGGAAACCCAAAATGTCGGCAAGTTTTCGCTCATCATTGATCCAAGCTTTTCGATCTTTATCGCTCGGTTCAAACTCGGGATAACGGCGCGTCAAAGAATCATCGAAAAGTCAGAGGACGGTGTGGAGCCGGTTAAAATAACGGAGGGTCCGACCTACAAGCCCCACAGCGGCGTCGGCTTTGGCATCCGTTTTACGCCGCGCATGTTCTTCATGGCTGAGTACGAGGTCTATCACTATATGTATCCACCCAAGATCGAGCCATTTGAGCGCGAGCTATCGGTGAGCTATAACATTTCAATGTAATGCAGCAGCCGAATTGGCATTATAGCGTGGACAGTCAGGTCGCAAGAAAAACAGCGGAATCTTTATTTCAAAGCGCTCATTTTCCCGGCCGAGCATCTGATAGGTGCCGCGCATGTTCCCCGTAGGAGTGGCGAGAGGGCAGCCACTTCGATAGGTATAGACCTCACCCGGCTTGATCATAGGCTGTTTCCCCACAACCCCTTCGCCGATCACATGCTCTTCGCGGCCTTGACCATCTCGAATGATCCAATGCCGGCTGAGGAGCTGGAAAGGTATCGCGCCGTTGTTGCGAATGTGGATCGTGTAGGAATAAATGAAGTAATCGACGCCACTGTTGCTTTCCTTGGCGATGAAGTGCGGTTCAACGCTGACGCTCAATCCTTCTGTTTCCGCGAAGTACATACTGCCCCCTCCTCTTGGCACTCACTCTTGGAACACCATGTAACGCTTTCTTTTATAGCACAGCGAGGCTGGGGGAGCAGCTGTACTTTTTACGAGAAAAACAGGCGCTTGATGGGGTGCCTCAGGATCGAGAGCTCAGCTCTAGGAGGACTTACGGAAGAGTTCAGCGTCGAGCAACTGATCGATTTCATCTTGGGACTGACTCTGGCGCCGCGAGATGTCACTGGTTTCAGCATATTCAGACAGAAGGGCATCGGCTTTGGCGATATAGCTAGCGGTAACAGGACGATTTTCACGCATGTCTTTCAAAATAAAATAGAGCGTTTTGGCACTCTCAGAGAGGAGTTCCCAATGTTTGTCGGTGATGACGAGATTCTGATCCTCGCTGTAAGTTCGGGCGATGTCGTCGACGATCTTGGCGAGTTCGCGCATCTTGGGATAGCCGCCTTGGGTGAAGAAGGCAAAGGCACCGATGAGACCATTGAATTTTTGTCCGATCAATCGGACGGCATCGACTCTCTTTTTGTCTTTGGCTACGGCGTTGAGCAAATCGACTGTTTCTTTGAGATGAGCGGAGGCTTCGACGAGGCTGAGAGACGGAGCAGCCTTGTTGCTGTCTTTATCTTGTGACGCCGGAGTAGGAGTGGCTGCCTTCGCCTCGCTTTCCTTGCCTTTCAGCGCGATGTTCTTGGAATAGGAAAGAGATTTATTGAACTGCGCCTGAGCCATAGGCAAATGCCAGAGATTGGCCTGAGGGGTCAGCTTTTGGACGATGGCCTTCTCAGCCGTTTGACTTTCGGTGAGAAAGATCATGAGGCGAACTTCCGCGGTCGCTTTCGTCCGCGCGAAGGCGGTCAGAGATTGAGTGAGATCCTCGGTTTTGACGGCGGTCGCATCGTAGATGAAGTTCAGACAATCACCGTCGGCTACCAGCGAGTCGAGCGCGTTTTGCATCTGTTGTACGCAGATTTTTTCGGCTGCAAAAGCCGATCCGTTGAGGAAAGTAATGGCCTTGTGCTTGAACTCACGATCTTGAGTCACGATGATGGACTTGATGTGCTCTCTGCGCAAACCTATACGTGCCACGGCCATTCCTCCTTCTCAAAACCTTTGAGTCTCTTCCGCTATCGGTGAGTTGGAGGGCAATATGAGAAAAAGATGTTAAGTATCCGAAACTAAAGTAAAAAATTTTCTGAAATAAGAGGGCTAACGCCCTGTTCTCTATAGGCTGCCATCATAAAAAGTGAAGAGCTGCTTGGTCTGCAGACCGCGCGCTTCGCCGTCGCTTTGCAACCAGAGGGCTCTTTGGAGCTCATATTTGGTGCGACCGAGCAATTCGTAGCTTTGAATGAAATCGTTGTTGTTGTTGCGATAGTAAACCTTATCGATACTCTTTTCGGCGGCCGAAGGGATGTGCGGAGCCGGATCGTTCTCGAGATAACCGCCGTCCGCCCAGGCGAGGAAAAGCGCAATGTCGGAACCGCCGAGAGGCGCGGTTGGTGGCATGACTTCGTCTTCAACCGCCAGCACCATCGAACGCGCCGCGTCTTTGACTCCGGCATAGCTATCGTATGCAGGATGGCAAGAAACGCAGTTGGTTTTGATGATGGGTTGAATATGATCCTGAAAGTTGATCACCGTTTGAGTCAGAGCTGCGGTCGGCGCGGGTTCGACGAATTGCCCCAGTTTGATCGTCAGAAGATAGTTGCAAGCTCCGATCAAGTCAAAAGCGATGACGCGACCGTCATCGTAGAGTCCAGCGCCTTCATGAAGTTCTGAGCTCGGGCAGCTTTTTCCTTCGCCCCGAACGCTGTAGTAGTATCCCGTCAGCGTCTCGTTAATATCAGAAACTTCAGCTGCTAGCTTGCTTCGGTCAGGAATGGCGAACTCAAACGCTACTGGTTTGGCCGCTCTCACATCGAGAGAAACGCCTTTCAACTGACGCTTGTCCGAGCGGATTTCGCCGCCGCAGGCGACGGCAGCCAAGTACAAGGCTATCCATGGAAAATAGGGGTGTTTCAAGGCACATTCCTCCAAAAGCTCTCTCGTCTTTCGGTATCGCTTGGGGGAAGATTTAAACAGGGGGAAAAGCCTAGGACTGACAGAGGTTTAAACTCGTCCATTTTAAGCTGGGAGCGGCGCCGCATGTGGGGCGAGCCCCGAATTCATTCTGTAATGTCAATGATAACATGATGTTATAGTGGATTCTGAGGTGGTTTGAAATAAGCGGACTCCTCATACCCGGCATTAGACTTGCAGATTATGCGGAGCCAGGCTCTTTGCTGAATGATCTGTTTGGGCTGCGCTCAGAGGATGTTGCTGATGAAACTCCACAGGCTGCTTGTGCTTTTCTTCCTTTCGCTCGGGGCCTGCGGCCAACCGCTTGGACAAGTATCGAATCGGCAGGGACTGCAAAACGCTACTCCTGATACAGGTGTCCAATCTTCAGACAAGAACACCGAATACTTTGTAAGGCCACATGACTGCCGGGCGCAAATCGCTCGCGCGATGTGTCTAGTCGATACCGATCAAGTAGCGCTCGCCAAAAACGAATTACCAGACAACAGTCTGCCGCGCGTTTGCCTGCCCGGAGGAGCGGTGTACGCCTCTGCTTTCGAGGCGGTCCATGACCGTCTACCCGCCGCGCTGCAGCAGATGTTCTGCTCGATAAAAAAGATCTACATTGAAAAAGACCTTTATGCGAGTGCCTATGCGGAGACTGATGCAGCCCTTGATTCCAATTTAGAAATGCGTTCGAATGGGGCCTACCTGGGTGTGCGTTTGGCCGCTATGGGTGACCAGCTCAGCTACGGAGAGTGGGCGACTTGGAAAGAACAGCTTTCATTCGGTGGTTCCACTCTTCCTGGCGAACCTGATGCGACGCTGCCCATCGTCAGAAGCGTTTCACCGGCCGGCGTCAATGATCTGCTTTATGCACACATCGTCCATGAATTCGCTCATCTGCTCGATACTGCCAATCATCTCAATCCCTATCGAGACTGCAGCGAAGAACTGGGTGGGCGCCTCTGCACCTTTCAGAGCGAGGCCTGGGCGCAGCTGAGCTGGGCCAATTCCCGCCAGCCTCTGGCGGCCTTCGATTTTAGCGGCCGGGAGCGATTTTGCTTCTATGCCTGCGAGGGTTCAACCTTGTCCAATGAGAGCCTCGATGCCGTTTATGCAGAACTTGATCAGGGCAATTTTATAAACAGCTATGCGGCGACCAATTTTCGCGAAGATTTCGCCAGTACCTTTGAAATATTCATGATGATTCACTATCTCGGTACGCGTCTTGAGCTCGTCACCCCAAGCGGCAAAGTCTACGATCTGGCGGCTCATTTGCAGAGTCCACAGATGTCGGAAAAGTATCAATACATCAAAAGAATTCTTGCCTCTCAACACCTCGACTATCCTTGATTCCAGCAGGCAAGGCCGCTCGAGAGTCAGCCAGAACTTGTCCTTTGCGACTAGAAAGTGGCATACTTTATCAATTACTAAAGCAAATATCGTATCAAAGGAATGAGGATGCGTAACATTCACGTCCATCGAGGAATGCTGGCTGCTTTCTTATTGACTTCATTCGCTTGCAAAGAAGTGTCGAAGGAATCAAGCGGCTTGAATGCTGACGCAGCTGCGGTGGCGGCCGGCAACGAAGCGCTGCTGAGCTCAGGCAGTCTCCCCGAGCCCAAGGCCTCGCCCAAGCTCGCGGCCGATGCCTTGAACTCCAATGCCTATCGGCTAGCGGATAAGTCTTTTTCTCGGCTCGAAGTCGGTGACTTCCAAGTGGCTGGATCTGATCTAACCGGCACGCCCAAGGCCCTTCAGGGTATCTGGTGGATGGATGGCAATCCTTTGAAGGATGAGACGATCTCTTTTGCAAACGTCGATTTCAGCCAAGATAAGCCCCTCTTACCCGTCTTTGGTCCCGGTAACTTCACTTTTCATGCGGGAACAGACTCCGCTGTTAAGAGTCCTGATAATAACAGCGATGACAAGGACGGAATCAATCTCTACGCTCTCGTCGCGGCATCCGGGGTCGTCTATGAGTTCGACTTTTCGCGTGATCGGTCTAATTACACCTTCGCACGCATCGTCCCTGTCGTGCGATTGACTGTCGGCATCCTCGAGAAGATGCTGAGAGTTTCGCCCAAGATTGTGGAATTCACCATGACCAAGGTCACTCCCAACCTCTACAAGAGGGAAAATGCTTTTTTCGGCAAGTCTGTTGATAGCTATCAGTTTCGCCGCATCCTCGTGCCGTCGGAAGCTGATCCACGGGTGCTCGAGAAGACAGAATTTTGGGACGATTATGCCGCTCAAACGAATCCAAAACGCTTGCGCATGACCGAGCACAAATGATCGAAAGACGAGGTGCGAGCCTCGTCTTATTTTTTTTCAACATCCATCCGGTCTCGCTTGCTTCCAAAATCCGTGATTCTTGCCAATGCCCCCAAACAGCTTCATCGGTTCCTCCCTCCTGAATGCATGTTAAGATTAAAAAAATATTTGTATGAAGGGCTATCGTCCATGCGGGAGAGCATACTGATGAAGCGAGCTTATCGAGCAAGCATCTGTTTTCTTATCTTCCTGTCGGCTTGCAAGTCTACCTCCAAACCAGGGGACCAAAGCAACTACGATGTTCTGTCGTCTGCTCGCCAACTGGTGATCGAAGACAGTGAAATAGCCGGGATCAATTTTAATTTTTGCGCTGAAAAAAGAAGCTTTAGCCTCACCAATGCGCTTTGGCTCGTTTACTTTGCAGCCAACCAGTATACCCATTTTAAAGAATGGGGACCGGCCCTCGAAAGGCGCGGCTTTGGCGGCAAGGGGGAAGGGGACAGCTTCCGCCAGATTTGGTATGCCCTCCGCATCAAAAGGATCAGTGAAGGCTTAAAAGATGTCGATGATACCTGGGATGACGAAGCCGAGCGAACGGCTCACCTTGCGGCCGTCAAGGACGAATACCTTTCGCTTTACGGTCGAAAATATGTGGATAATGGCGTCGGTGCTATCGAGTTCGAACGCAGTATCATCTCGAACGGTAACGGCGAGCACAAGATAGCATTCTTTAGTGGAACGCGACCTTCCCAAAAAGGCGGTCAGAATCCCGGATCGACCCAGGCTCTTTACGCTGAACACGATACTCTGGATTTCAGCATCATCTCCTTTCGCGGGACAGAGACTGATGCCAAGGCGGATGTTTTCGCTGACGTCGACTTGATTCAAGCTGATTTTGAGGGCTATGGAAGGGCTCACCGGGGCTTTATCAAAGCTTTGGCCGAGATAGAAGAGCCGCTCATCACCTTTCTGAAGCAAAGATCCCAACATAAGAAGATCAATCTGTGGCTTACCGGTCACAGTCTCGGTGGAGCGCTATCGACACTCTTCACAGCAAAACTCATGTACTTGCATGAGAATGGGGAGTTGCCCAACGTGAACCTGGTAGGTACCTATAATTTGGGTTCGCCTCGCATTGGCGAGTTGGCCTTTGCAACTAAGTTTGACCAGCGTTTGATGGAACAGAAGGTCAATTTCGTGAGGCTCCGCAACTACAAAGATCTCGTGACCACGATTCCGTTTGGACGCCGCATGGATCCGGGCTACTGGCACGTGGGAGCTCTTGGGTACTTCAGTATGGATGGGACCCTCTATACGGGAAATGGTTGGCAGGACATTGATGGAAACAGCGATATCCTGGATTCCACGCCGACTTCTACTGGAGATCACCAATCCACTCTCTACTGGGAGCGTATTAAGAAGGCCTATTCAGGCAATGGACTCTCTGAAACCTGCAGTTCGGGCGGCAACACTCCCCTGCGTCCCTACGAAGAATACAGTCCCGAGCGTCTGCGAGCCGCTAAGGCTCATTCACCGACGCAATCGAGCGACGAACCCTAAAGAGTCTGGGGACGTCCAAAGATCAGTGACAGGGTCCTTCTGCGGCTTCTAGCATTAATCGCCCGAGCCGCTTGAAACCTTTCCTCTGGTATCGTTCGATCCTCTCCTTCCCGATCAGACACATCTTGAATCCTGGACGCGACTCGGATCTCCTACTCGCGGGCGATTGACCGGACAAGACGGTCTGCTTCATGAATTTTCACTGCTCCGTTTTTGCTGGCTTTATCTGATTTTAATCCTCATGTTTCGCGACTTTTTGCCGAAGAATGAGAAAATCGTTGCGCGTGGGGGCTAAACGTCTCTTCAAGAAGGTTCAAATGGCAGTTCGCTTTCCATTTATCATCTTATTTTTCAGTTATCTCAATCTCGGAGTAGCTGCTAAGAAAGATAAAATTCCCTTGGCTCACATGACTTCAGGTGGATCGACCACTCTCTTTGGGGTGATGCAGGAATTGGCGAAGAAATTTGAAAGAGAACATCCCGACTCGTCATTTGACATTACCGAGAGTTCGAGCGGTGAGGGGATCAACGATCTATTTGAGGGAAAAATAGATCTAGCCAGAGCTTCAAGGCGGATGAACGATGCAGAAATCAGCCGTTTTAAAGCCAAAAAAATAGCGGTCAAGTCTTTTCAGATTGGCTACGATGCCTTGGTCGTCGCCACTCATTCTGACCTTCAAAAGACATTGAAAAAGTTGAGTGTCGATGAGGTCAAAAAGATTTTTGGAACTGGCGAAATTCATGACTGGTCGCAGCTGTCACCCCAACTATCTGGACCCATCCATGTGATCGTCGGGAGAGAAAGCAAATCCGGAACAGCCTCCATGTTGCTCGAGCGCCTTGAACAGCTGCATTTTGTTCCAAATGCGAGGGTCGTCAATTCAACGACGCGGCAAGCCGAAGAGGTCACCAAAGATAATCAAGCTATCACCTATCTCCCCATGGGAATTGCTCAAGCGTCGAGCGCTTTTATCGTTCCGATCGAAACAGCAGATGGCCTGATCGTATTTCCTAGTCGACAGAGCATCAAAGAGGGAACCTATCCCTTCTATCGTCCCTTATTTTTCATTTCGCATATTCCCATCCGCGGCGATGTCGTGAAGTTTCTCCAATTCGTCCTGAGCGATCAAGGGCAGGCCATTGTAGATAGGGCTGGGATGCTGCCGGTGAGGTCAAAGGAGCCATGACCAAACTGTCTAAAAGTCGCTTTTTTGTCGTCGGTCTGATCTGTATACTTTTTTGTTTGTTCGTCATCAGCGGAATATTTGCGATCCTGCTCATGAACCTTCAGTCTTCTTATAATGATGTCGAACTCAATCGCCGCAATTATTACCTCTTATCTCAGAAAATCGAAGCTATTCACTCGTATCGGGTGGCTGCTCTCGCGGCCATTGTCGGGGACCAGGGATGGGCTGAGAATGCCTTTTTGGTTGCGGACTCGATCAATGAGATCGCTGGCGATCCTACTTCTGCAGAACGTTTAGATAACTCGATCGTAGCGGACGCTCGGGCTATCGCCGAATCGATCCTGACGACCACTCAGGCAGGAACCCAGTTGTCCGCTCGCTATGTGGATCTCAAATCGCACGAGTTGCAGCTGCTCGGCGATCGCATCTATCTCAATTCGCTGTCTACCCTTGCCGACGAGCGAGTCAACGATGAGAGTCTCCTCGAGAAATTCGAGGAGCTGAAAAGTAACCTCCGAACTGGCGGCTTCATCATGGCCGTCGTCGTCGTCGTATTCTCACTTCTGGCTTATTGGGCTGAGAAGAAGAGTCTTCTGCACGAAAGACAGATGGAAGAACTCAATCGTCACCTGTCAGAGCAGGAAGAACATCTCAAGAGCCAGATGAATCTCATTCAAAATCTGATCCAACATGCGCCTGCCGTGATTGCCATGTTTGATCGTCATCTCAACTTTGCCTCGTGGAGTCAAGGCTGGGAAAAACAATTTCACGTCAAGAATAAAGATCTGCGGGGCACGCCTCTCGCCGCGACGATCAGCGCTTTTGATCCAAAATGGCAACATCTTTTCGATCGGGCCCTAGAAGGTGAAATCATTTCGAGTCAGAGTGACTCCTTCGTCCAAGGGGGAGGTTTTACTCGCTGGTTTCGTTACGATATTCGTCCTTGGACGGATCACCATCATCAGGTGGTTGGGGTCACCGCTGTCGTAGAAGATGTGACAAGCCAGACGCTGCACGCTGCCGAACAAGAGAAATTCAGTCGTTTGCTCGTG
>CANJJY010000155.1 GCA_947474445.1 Oligoflexaceae bacterium | reverse complement strand
GGGAATAAAATCTTTGAGACCAAACTGCGAGGGATGGCCAAATTTCTTGATGTGATACTGGTAGGCGTTACCGAATTCTGCACCTTCTTGCATATACATGTGCCGCGCGTACCAACCGTCATTTTCCGGAACTGTCTGCACACCCCAATGGAGAAAAATACCGAATTTGGCATCTCGAAACCAATCGGGGGTCTGGTATTGGCTGAGAGATGTCCAATTGGGTTCGTAGTAAGCGCGGACGTTCTGTTCGGCCGCAACCGCTGCATGGGGGACAGACGATAGAAGCAAGCTGGCCATGACTGTAGCGGGCCAGCTTAGATGGTGGGACGCTGCTCGCATCGTGAACTCCTCCTGGTGTTGGATAAAGTGGTCTTTACCTTCTTACAGGGAGCGAGCGAACGCAATGGGAGAATGAACCTCGTCATTTATTGAGCGCCGTATAAGCAAAGTCGCTTCGTTTATCAGCTGGCTCCGCTCCTCATGGCCCAGCGCGGCCACTCCGGTGCTCGCCAGCCTCGCGCCTTGCGTCTTTACTTATACAACACTCAATAGGTGAGAGAACTCTGGCCTTAGGAGCAGGGTTTAGCTTTAACCTTACCGATGACGTAACCTTTGGTATCGCTATTGCCTTCATCGAGGACGATTTGAGTCACGCCCGAAGAGTCGCTCGTCGGTTGGGTCACAGCCGCGAAGATGCTGGTTTCAAGTGGAATCGTCGATGCACAGGCGGGATAATCACCGCCGAGTTGATAGCCGTATACCGTCCCACTAAATCCGCCATTGCCGACCTCGCCAAATGGTTCGTCCCCCTGCTGGAGGGAAATAAATCGGGTCGTCCTTATGGCAGGAGCATTGCCGGCTCGATGGGAAACGGTCAAACGCGCCGTTCCCTGCGTAGAAAGTTGATAGGTGCCATCGACAGCAAATTCGAAAACGTCGAGTTTCCAACCATTCGCTACCTTGAGTTTGAAGTCCATCGTACAGCGCCTTTTGTCGTGCGCGATCCCGTCAGCAGTGGCGGTCATCGTATCGTCATCAAAAAAGGCTTTGATATAGGACTCGCCATTTTCCTCGACGATTTGAATATCTGAACCGACGCAATCACCTGAGGTCACCAGTTGAGAAATTTGAAAAGGACTCGCCTGAGCGATCCCTGTGAATAAAAATGTGGCCGTCAGCAGAAATTCAAGGCGCAGCATGAGACTTCTCCTTTTTAGGGCAGACATGGACTTGGCGAGAAAGCGATCTCTAGGAAGAGGTCTGCGACGACGAAAGATTGCAAAGCAATCAAAAAAATCTGCGGCCACATGCGGCTCAAGGCCTACACGCGGTCTCTCGGGTCAGGCTGAACGCAAGCTGACGAATATCCAGCTCAGTGTCGTGACGGCGGCCCAAATCGCAAAACAAATCGAGCCGGCGAGGCTGACGAGCACAAAAATGATATACCAGCGATCAAGCTTTTCGCGGCGCCCTGAAGCGAGACTCTCTTCGACCAGGCGCCGGTTTTTCTCATTGGCCTTCCAAACCGCATCAAAGACATCGCCGAGTATAGGTATAGCGCCGATGATCGCCTCGATCAGCACGTTGATGACCATGCGCGTGAGGGTCCAGGCTGAGATGTTGAGCGATAGGGCCAGGATGATGATGTAGCTCGATAGCGCCGCGCCGAGCGCATCGCCGATCCCCGGGATCAAGCCGATGAGGGCATCAAAACCGATCCGAAGGTTGGTCCCCGGGATTTGAATCGAACTGTCTAGCCAGCGACTCAACCAGCGAATGTGCTTCAGGCGAGGGTCGACAGCGGAACTCGGGTTCGATGGCTTGCCTTTTGACATTCAAGACTCCTCAAGCGAATGGCAGCATGGATAGGGTGCTTTTTGCCCCCTTGCAGCGAGGACTCAAGCCTTAGGCTCACTCTGAAAGTTAGGTCTATCGTGCTTGATTCTCAAGTTATTGAGTGAAAATGCCGATAGACATAGGGAACAGTAAGATAAAAGGGGGATCTATGGGAAGCTTTCATGGAATTATGCGCTTCAATGCGGGCCTTTGCCTGAAGCTCGGTATCCTCTGTCTTACCCTGGCTCACTGCAGCAGCGAGTCCAAGCCGCAGGGGGTAACACCGCAGAGTAAAGCAGGAACTCCCGCTGCTGGCGGCGCCGAAGGTGGGGATCAAAACCCAAGCGCGGATGCCGGAACCAGTGCGGACGGCAAGAAATCTAATACGACTCCCAAAACCACCACAAGCACCGATCCCAATGCCCCGATTCCGGCAGGACCGACGACCAATGCGGTCGCCGTCGTCAATGGGACGATGACTTTTGACCTCGGCGCGCCGCGCCCTGCTCTGCAAGGAGCTCAAATCACCGCCGAAGTCACCGTCAATGCCCCAGCCGCTGGAGTGGCTGGATCGATCTCTCTGCGAGGTATTGCGGTTAAAGGCGCTCCGGCGACCGGTTTTGTTCTCTACCGACCCGTCGTCGTCACCCAAAAGGCTGGGGAAGCGGAAACCATGCTTCAGATCGGGACTAACATCAACCAACGCGTCGCCAAAGGGCGTATTGTCCCTCTCGCCCAGGAGATGATCACGGTTGAAAACGTCTTGGCAGGCGATATGATTCGCCTGCGTTTCTCCGCACTAGAAGCCGTAGCCGATGCGACGAACACGGGGATTGCCAACTTTCGAGAGTGCAAAGCTCCCCAGAATTTTCCCGCAATGGCCACCGCCCTCACTCCCTGTAAAGCCTGTCACAGTGGTCTTTTTAACTATGATTTTATGACAAAAGATCCTGCTACAGCTTGTGGGCTCAATTTGAAATTGATCGATGCCTCCTTGAGTCCTACCGCCGTGCTTCCCAATATGCAAAGACCCGTCTCAGGAGCGGGCCATCCAGCGGTGTCGACGACTGGCTACAGTCAAGCACTGTCGACTTGGAAGACAGGGGAAGGACTTTAGTACCATCGGGATAAGAATCTATGCGCGGTGCTTATCCATCGCGCTTTTCATTTTCTCACTCGCTTCAGAAATTCTAACGCACCATCAAGGTCTTGCCGCAAAAACAAAATAAGAATCTGAGCCGTCCCTATCAGAGCGCGGTGAAAAGAAACTTTTCACCTTTACGAACAGGGCATAAGTGAGACGTAAGAATTGGCGAGAAGGCCTTGAACAGTGACCAAATTATCGACAAAAAGTGATCTATAACTACCTGTAAACAAAAGACAAAATAAGCATTGAAGCTGGTATAAATTATGCATGAAGGAGAGCACGGACAGATCGAAGGGACAGAATCAGGAGGCAAATCATGAAATGGGGTAAGAACAGGCTTGCCGCGTACCTTGCCGCGATAACTCTCGTAGGGGGAGTGGCATCGACGTGGAAATGGTCTTCAACGGCACACGCCGAGGGAGAAAGTGATCCGGGCGCCAACGCGCGCTGCGCAACGCGACTTTCGGTGGCTTTACTAGGTAATGCTCCCGCGGCTGATTTTGCAGCCAGCGCCGACCCGCAATCGCAAGTCGATACGATGCTCGCTGATCCTCTTTTCATCGAACGCTTTTCGCGTTTTATCAACTCCAAGTTCAACGATGGTCCCGGCGCGACTTCAGAAGAAGATGCTGCCTACCACACCGCCAAGTATGTGCTGACGCAAAAGCAGCCTTGGAAGAATATCTTCGTGGCCCCGATCAACCTCACGGCGACTGGCGCAGCGGCTAATAGAGTTGTTTCCGTTCAAGCCGATCCGCAAGGTCTCGGATACTTCAGAAGCCAACCCTGGCTTCTCCGCTATGCCGGCAACGAGCTGACAGGCATCAAACTCAATACCGCTTACCGCATGATGAATAACGTCCTGGGCCTGACGCTGACTGCAACGTCTAACGCTCCCGGCGCGGATGTTTCGGCCACGGGTCGCGCGTCGGCTGCTTGCCGCGCCTGCCACTTTGAGAATTACTGGGCGCTCGACACCGCCGCTCAAGTCTTGAGCAAAGTTGTGCGCAACGGGGCGACGGTGACGTTCACCCCAGCGGACGGCACACCGAAAGCTGTGCTCGGTGGAGTGATGGTCAAAGACGACAAGGAATTTATTACGGCCATGGTGGAATCCGAACACTTCGCATTCAACACCTGCCGATTGGCTTTCAGCTTCCTCTATGGACGCCCTGAAAACGCCTGTGAGAGTCCCATCTTTGACGCTTGCGTCGAGTCGTTTAAAACTTCGGGTCAGATCCAGACGGCGCTTAGCACCGTCGCCAAAGACCCCACCTTTTGCCAGTAATCAGGGGGATAGCCATGAAAAGACTAGGTTTATTTGTCCTCATATGCGCTGCTGGCCTCGCGGGCTGCGGCAAAGAACATCGTAAGACCTTCAAGAACTCTGAAAGTCCTCTGGTGAATGGGCCGAGCGATATTACAGATCCAGAGGAAGAAGGCGCCGATCAAAAGGCGGCTCAAAAATTGACTCTAACCTGCCCTTTAGAAGAGAATAAGGCATACAAAGGTTTCGGCGGAACCGATCTCATCGTCGGTCGCGCGACGGAAGTGCCCATGCAGGGCAATCGCTACCGCATCAAGCCCTACTCGACCTTGGACAAGGAGTTTACGCGCGTTACCGGCAAAGCTCCTCCTTCGTTGGCTGCCAACGTAGCGAGCTTCGCTGCACCAGCCGACCGCTGGTACGTAGAGCCAAGCGGCAGCGCAGTCGCTCTCTTTACTCTTTATCGCATCGCTTACGAAGCCGCGCTTGGTTACGTCGCGACGGACGCAAAATGGGCTGTGGCCCCCACCGAAGCATCGGCTAAGGTCGAATGCCAACTCTTTGCTCGAGTCGCTTGGAATCGCGAGCCGATCGATACGGAAATAGCGGCCTGCGCGCAGATCGCTGCTGTTGATACGGCGAGTGAAACAGATCCGAAAATGCGCTGGGCCTATGCCTTGGCTTCGGTTCTCAACGCAACTGGCTTCATAGCCTACTAAAGGGGAAGACTTACATGTCACATAAAAATGATCTTTCGCGTCGCGATTTACTCAAGATAGCAGCCGCCACGTCCGGCGTCGCCTCCCTTGGCGGCCTCGTCACCGTGCCCGGCATCTTCAATCCGCAAGCTTTCGCGCAAGCGGGCGCCGGAGAAAAATCAGCCGTCCTCATCGTCTACCTGCAGGGCGGCTACAATGCGCTCTTCGGCAGTGCCGACTCGTTTTCAGGTGCCGGTTCCTTCGGGGTGACGGCTGCGAACCAACTCAATCTCGGTAACGGCCTGATCGTCGATAGCTCGTTCTCAACCCTGTCCGCCTTTGCCAAGACGCACATGGCATCCGTGGGTATTCGCCACGGCATCGCCGCTCATGGGGCTGCGAAAACAGCTCAATTCACCTCGGGTAATCAGAATCCTGCTATCGCGCTCGCAGCAGGGCTGGGCGGAGATGGCTCGATCAAAGCAGCCAACATCGGCAGTGAACTCGTTCCCGGACCCAAGACGGCGGTTGGCGGTGTTTCCCTGCAACCGATCGCCGACATGCAATCGACCATCGATGCTTTAGGTGGCGGTACGCCGAGCGCGACGATGCCCAAGCGCGACCTCGCCGCTAAAGGCATTGCCGCTTCCAATCAGATGTCCTTGACGGCATTGTCTGGCAATCCCGACTCTCTCGTCACGGTGAAAGACGGCTACAAATCGGCCATCGAGACTCTGACCAAGCCGGCTGAAGTCTTCAGCGCTCAAGAGTTGATGACAGGTTACAAACTCACCAGCACGGCGATCGCCGACTTCAATTCGAAGATGGCTGGCGCTGAACTCATGATTCGCGCGGGAGCCAACGTCGTGACCGTTTCGGACGGTGGAGCTCTCGGTTGGGATACTCACGGCGATACGACAGGCGCCCGAGCTCGCCAGAAGTTCTTGACGACGATCGTACCGGGTCTCAAGACTTTCACCGATCGCATGCTCGAGAAGACAGGATTCAATGTCACGGTCGTGATCTTTGGTGATTTTGCGCGGTCCTTGCCTGGTTCCGACCATGCATCGGTCAGCGTTGCGACGGTCATCGGCAAAAGCGTCAAGCTGGGAACGACGGGAAAAGTCGATACAGCCGTTGGATTGCCCGCTGGAGCGCCTCCTTCGGATGGTCTCTGGGGTTACCTCGCTGCCTTGTCCAAAGCGTCTCCCGCCACGGTCCAGGCCTTTGGTGGCAATCCGCATACCATCATCACCGCATAGTTCGATTTAATTGAAAGAAGACGAGGTCAGAGTATCGACTCTGGCCTTTTTTTTGTGCTTTTACTCTGTGTTCAAGCAGCGGGAGTCGTGACGAAAGTCTGGGCCTCTTCAAAGAAGGGCAGGAAAGGCAGTTCGATGCGAAAACTGAAGGCGCGGTATTCCTCGAGCTCAAAGGTACTTCCATGCAGGTCGACCTTGATCGAGCCTCCCGCATTCTCGATAAAGTCCTTCACCGCCGCCATGCCCACGCCGCGACCTGAGACATCAGTCAGATACTGGGCTGTAGAGAGGCCCGAACTGAAGATGAGGTTGGCGACCTCTTGGGGACGCGGCGATGAGTCTGTCGTGAGGAGGCCCAGGCTTTGCCCCGATGCAGCGATCTTTTTCAGGGCGAGCCCCCTGCCGTCGTCACGGTAGCGCAGAAGCAGCTTGTCGCCTATCCTTTCCATCTGCAATGAAATAGTTCCGCGCGGACTCTTCTTTTCCGCCAAGCGCTCTTTGGTCGATTCAAAACCATGGTCGAGGGAATTACGTAGGATATGCACGAATACCTTGCGAAAGAGCTCTTCGCCCTTTTCATTGAGGAGAATGCCACTCGTTTTCAGGTCGATGACGGGAATCTCTTTTTTGAGTTCTTTGGCGAGTGGGGACAGACAGCTCGAGAGATCCACGATCACGCTATGAGCCGCCTTGAAAATTCTCTGATAAAAAAGCGATTGCGCCGCCATGATGGGATCGAGCGACTCCCTGGGGAGAGACTTGGAACGGATGAGGCCCGAGAACCTCTGGTAGAGGTGTTCGATCTGCTCAATCCTAAATTCGACGATATGCGGCTGATCTTGGCTGCGACCTAGTTTGTCACGGCCGATCGTCTCATAGAGGTTGACGACGCGTCGGGCTTCTTCAAGGTCTTGCTCGATTTTTAGGGGATCCCATGCCGCCTCTGGATCCCTCTGCAGCGTTTCATAGCTCTGCTCGATTTCATGAAAGACCCGCGTCATGCGCTTGAGGTAAAGAGAGCGGGCTGAGCCTTTCATCGTATGCATATTGATGAAGATCAACTTGAGAATCTCGAGGTTTCTCTGCTGCATCCCCGGCATGCGCACCAGCTTTTGGCTTGCGAGGATAAGTTCTTTGCACGATTGGATGAAGCGGAGAAAGCTGGGCGTCGGAACCTTGAGGATCTCGGCGATGAAATCGAGTTCTTCCTGCTGATCGTGGGCTTTTTCCTGCAAAGTCTCCAGCTCGGTCACATCGCGGATGGTGACCAAAATCTTTTCCACCGTTCCGGCGCTGTTTTCAATCGCGTTCCAGGTGAGGTCAAAGCTCTGCAGTTGGCCATTCCTCGTTTGCTTTTTAATTTTTTGAGGGAGGGCGTGGTTGTTGACTTCGAAGTTGATAATATCCTCACCGATCGCTGCGCACAGACAGCTGGCGACCTGGCTCTTTTCATCGGGACTCATGAGGCTATCTTCGCAGATGAGGTCGATGGCTTTCTTGGTTTCCAGATTACCACCCGGGAATATCTCGAGGAGCGTTCGAGAGTAGTCGCGATGGATCAACTGATCGCCTGCGATCATGAAGACGCCCATGGGAATATGGTCCATCATAGAGCGAATATCCCGTGTTTTGGCCTCGACTATGGCTTCGACGTTTTCAATGTGCTCTTTGAGCAGGTGGTTGGCCGCGCCGAGTTCGGCATTGAGTTGCGTGATCTGCTGATGGGACTTTTCCTGTTCTAGGCTGAGTTTGTCACCGAGTGCCAGCGAGAGGAGAATGACTTCGATCGCGCCGCCTAAAAACTGCGTCCAGGTCGTAAAATTGTTGTCTGGAAGAAGCCCATAGATCCGGCCCATGGTGATCATGCTGCCGACGATGATAAAGACCCAAGCGGCCGTATAGAAATAAGCGGGCCGATAGCGATCGAGACAGCGACGCAGACCCGCATAGAGGAGTACGCTCGAAATATAGGCATTGGTCAGAAGTACAATGCTGATCGAGAGATTGAAATTGAACAGACAAATGACGATGTTGATGATCGAGCAGCCAAAGAACAGGCGCATGGCCAGGATGATGCGCGGGGATTGAGCGCGCAGTCCCAGAAAAGAAATGGCGAAGAGGGAACCGAAAATAGCACATATTTCGGCCTGAATCGGAATGCCTTCGTTGACATAAAAAGTTTTGAAGGGGAGCTGCGGCAGCAGATGCTGGGCCAGGCCAGTGAAGCAAAACTGAACGCCGGCAAAGCTGAGAATATAGGCAACGTAGAGAAAATAGGCGGGATTGCGCAACCTGATCGCTAGGAACAGGTTGTAAGCGGCCATAACTAAGACGATACCAAAGAGCAGACCGAGACCTATGTATTCTCGAGCGTGGATTTCCGCATCAAAGAGATTGGGATCCCAGAGGTCAAAGTTCATATTCATCGGTCCTGCGGTCTCGATCCGGACAAAGAAGGTATGGCGACCCGGAGGGATATGAGCAGGGAGCAAAGGGAGGCGGTAGGTTTCCACATCCTTGATGAGATCGCCGCTCGATTTCAAGAGCTCGAGGTCGCGACCCGCGTTCGCGCGATAGAGATCGACATGGTCTAGGTAGGCAACGGCGGAGCGAAAATAGACGGGGATCTCGCGATCTGTCTCGTTTTCGATGATGATGCGCAACCAAAATGGGTGCCATGCGAAGGTGCGCACACCGTAGCCATCGATGACTCTGAAGCGATCTCGTATCGGTGGTTCGGCTAATTCCTGGGCGTGCAGCTGGCTCATTTCATCTTCGAGGTACATCGTATAGGGGAGCAAAGAGAGCGCTTCGAGCTTTTGGTCGGTCTTCAGTTTTAAGATCGGTACTCCTGCATGGACGGTTGCCGTCGATGGATCGCTGGCGTCAGCATTCGCACGCAGCGATCCGCTCGTGGTCGCCCACCAGAGTAAGATCAGCAATTGAAAGAGCCTTGGCAGCATTCCCTATCCTTAAAGACGAAGCTAGCTGAGGCTCGACCTCACGAGGTTCGTCAATTAAGGGGATCGGCTGCCGCGCGGCAAACCTTACTTTAGCTCTCTCAAGGTGTTTAAAATATCTTTCATATCAGCTAGATAAGACATTACGGAGGGCGCTCTTGGCCCCGGGTGGGGGCCAAGAATATTGGACATTTAGGGCGGCTTGGAGAGATTTAAAGGTCGCTGGCGCTCCCGAGACGCAAAGGGCTATTACCCTTGACTTTGAAAGCGAGATCTTGGGTAAAGGCGGGCAAAGTGACCTTGAACATGCCGTGATCGGTTTGGACCTTGGCTCGGCTCGTCACGGTCCCTTCGCGCGTATCCCAGAATTCAAGATCGTAAGCGGGCTCCGAAAAACCGGAGAGAGCGATCT
>CANJJY010000154.1 GCA_947474445.1 Oligoflexaceae bacterium | reverse complement strand
GTCCAGGAGGGCCAAAATCTCTCCTGCGCTTGAAGGTCTGCGAGTCCTCGTCATCTCCTTTTTCGAGAAATTGCTCGCAATGTAAGGCAGTGATTTGGTCGATGAATGGCATCTGATTCTCTTCCCCCCTCAGGACTTGAGCCCCGGTGCGACTGCAAAAAAGAGCGCGATATTCTTGCTTCTTTTTTCTCTTGCAAAACTCTCAAGTCCTTCAGGCGATCACCTTTCGCTTCTCTGTAGAATATCCCTAGAGAAGGTGCTAGCTTCCTTCGCATGTCCTTTTTAATGGCTTGGTCGATCAGTAGGGTGCATGGGCGAGCTCATGAGGAGCTGTGAGTCTCATGTGGCGAAAGCGATTGAATTTTCGAATGAGACAGAAGGACTGCAGAGTTAGATTTTATGATAAAATGGCGTGTTTCCATCTCTCAAAAGTTGCTCATCAGCGTGCTGATGGTGAGTTCTGTGGTTTCCCTCTTGGCCACAGGGACGCAACTCTATTGGGATTATCGCGTGGACTTAGGCGAGATCGATCGCAGCCTGGATCAGATCCAACGCAGCTACGTGCCGAGTCTCAGCGCCAATCTTTGGAACTACAACGCCGAAAGCATGCGCATCAGTCTCGAGGGCATTAAAACCTTTCGCGATGTTGAATATGCTGCTGTGAGCGATGATCAAAGGGTCCTCGTCGCGGTCGGCGCCGTGCCACCGGCTGTCGGCACACGCAGAGTTTATCCACTCACGTATATCTACCAGCAAAAGCCGACGCCCATCGGCAGTCTCGTCGTGGTGACCTCGATGCAAGGAATCTACGGGCGCTTGTGGGATAAAGTTTTGGTTGTCCTCGCGACGCAGTTCGTCAAAACGATTTTATTTTCCTGTTCTATTCTCGCTATTTTTCAATTCTTAGTAACCCGTCACATCGAAGATATGGCCCGATATTTTCAAGAATTCTCCCCGCGCCGGCCGCAAGCTTTCCGACGCGTGAACCGCAGGGAGCGAACGTTCCTCCGTCCATTCAAATTCAAATGGCATCTGCGCGATGAAATCGACGAACTGAGCGATGCGATCAATCAAATGGGCAGCGAACTCAAGCTATCGTACGATGCCCTCGACCGTCAGCTCCAACTGACCAAGGCTGCCGAACAAAGGCTCCTGCAGCTGAATTCGCATCTCGAGGCCGAAGTCGAGACGCGGACCCTCGAGGTCATGCGGCAGCAAGAAAATATGCAAAATTCAGCCAAGCTCGCTTCTCTCGGCCAGATGGCGAGTGGCATCGCCCACGAGATCAATAATCCCCTGGCGATCATAGAGGGTTTGATCTTCCGCATAGAAGCTCATTTTGGGCAAAAAGTTCGACTCACTCGACAGGATATTGAGCAAACCTTCAGCCGACTCCATCACACGGTCGAACGCATTTCTCGCATCATCATGGGACTCAGGACCTTTTCGCGCGATGGGTCGCGCGATGCGATGCAGACCACTCATCTGTCGGCCTTGATCGGCGATTCTCTCTCTCTTTGCCGCGAGCGGATCGCTGCCCATGGCATTCAGTTAGTGGTCAATCTCCCGCCGGATGATCCCCGCCTCAAGGTGCGCCCGACAGAAATCTGCCAGATCATCGTCAATCTCTTGAACAATTCCTTTGATGCCGTGCGGGACCGCTGCGATGCGAAGATTCAGATCGACACGCGTCAGGCGGGAGATGACCTGGAGATCTGCTTGAGCGACAATGGGGATGGCGTTGCACCTGAGATTAGAAACAGGATTATGGATCCTTTCTATACGACCAAGCCCGTCGGAGAAGGCACGGGCCTCGGTCTCAGCATTTCCCGAGGCATAGCCAAAAGCCATGGGGGACAACTCTATCTCGATACCGCGTCTTCCCTCACAACTTTTGTCTTGCGTCTGCCGCTCGATAGGTCAGCCTCTTCCAGCCAGATCACAGAAAGTTTCGTGCACTGATATCGACTACTCACCCATTTCAAAGCGTTTGATACGTTCAATCAAAGTAAAGCGCGGCATATTCTGTCGATCAGGAATGCTCAGAGCATCGGCCCGCGCCATCAGCTCCTCGTCACTCAGCATTTCAAATGATTCGCGTCCAGCGGCAGGCGTCGCGCGCATCGCTAATTCACTTTCCCGCGGCCGCAGCTCGTTTTCATGAATCTGACTGACAGACTCCAATTCCGTCACCGCATCTTCGGCTCCGATCCGATCGCCGAGCATCTCCTCTTCTTGATCACCTTCCCAGGAATCGTCCATGCTCGAAATCGGCCCGCCATGGATCGAGCGATTGCCGTCCGAAACGATTTCATCGCGATCACGCATGTGTCCGACCTCGGCAAAGATGGTGGCGGCGTCTTCGGCATCAGCCTCGGCTTCACTCTCTTCAGAAAGGGAGGCGCGCTTAGGCTGGGGGAGGGGAGGGGCGTTTTTTTGGTGGCGGTTCGGTCCGTGATGCGTATCGACCATGATCGTGCTCCTTAGAAAGTAGGGATAGAAACCAGGACGCATCGGAATGCTACTCTGATGGGACAATATTTCACCCTGAAAAATTCCCCATAAGTCGATGAGCCTCAGTAAAATTAGGGAGGATGCGGGTCGTTGCGAGGAAGATCAAAAAAAAGATTTGTTTCCGAGTAGGAGATTGTCCAGAGTCCGCATAATATGAGAGACGAAGTGAGGGTTTCGATTGCGCGAAGCCGCCGCATTCATCTCTTTAGACCCTGAGTGAAAGGACTTTATCATGACAACGCCGACGGGCATCCCGCGCGATGAGAATGAAGAGCATGAGCATAGAGTCAAAGATCTCGAAGAAAGACCCCTGGAATGGCTCAGCCGCCGGGCGCAGCATATAGGTATTCCCGATTGGAATCATTTGCCCAAGCCTGAGCTCGTGCGGCGGCTGGCTGAAAGTGCTGCTTCGCCGGCTCATTGAAACGAAGATATGGTTGTCTGCACACGCATAAGAGGGAGAGTACATGTGGGTAAAAAGGGAGCGTAAGTAGCTCCTTTCTCCCTGCCCACTTCTTTAGAAGTTGGTGGTTGACTACCCCTCCGCTTCGCCCATGCTCGCAAAGAAATCGTGGCCTTTATCATCGACCACGATGAAAGCGGGAAAATTCTTCACGCGAATTTTTCTGATCGCTTCCATCCCGAGGTCCTCAAAATCGATGAGCTCCACCGCTTCGATGTTTTCTTTAGCCAGGATCGCTGCGGGGCCGCCGATCGATCCGAGGTAGAAGCCACCAAACTCCTGACAGGCGGCCGTGACCTGCGCCGAGCGATTGCCCTTGGCCAGCATCACGAGCGAACCGCCGGCAGCCATAAAAGGTCTCACATAGGGATCCATGCGACCGGCTGTTGTCGGGCCAAAACTTCCCGAAGGCATGCCCTGGGGAGTTTTTGCTGGCCCTGCATAGTAGATCGGATGTTTTTTGAAATAGTCGGGCATAGGCTTACCCGCGTCGAGCATCTGTTGAATGCGCGCGTGGGCCACATCGCGGGCGACGATCAAAGTACCCTTGAGTCGCAGCCGGGTCGTCACGGGATAAGCGCTGAGGGTCGCGCGAATCTGATCCATCGGTTGATCGAGGTCGATGTCGACCGGTGGCGAGAGCTTGGGGTCGATGGCCGGTAGAAAGCGCTGCGGATTCACTTCCAGCTGCTCAAGGAAAATGCCCTCACTGGTGATCTTGCCTTTGATATTGCGATCAGCGCTGCAGCTGACGCCAATGCCAACCGGACAAGAGGCTGCGTGCCGCGGCAATCGAATCACGCGCACGTCGTGGACGAAGTACTTGCCACCGAACTGTGCGCCGATGCCCGTCTCCTGACAGATGCGAGCGACTTTCTTTTCCCACGCGAGGTCGCGAAAGGCCTGGCCGTGAACGTTCCCTTCTGTTGGGAGATGATCGAGATAACCAGCCGAGGCTTCCTTGACCGTTTTGAGACAGGCTTCGGCTGAGGTCCCGCCGATGACCAGCGCGAGATGGTAGGGAGGACAGGCCGAGGTGCCGAGCGATTGAACGGCGTCGGCGATGAACTGCGATAGCTTCGCTTCGTTGAGCAGCGATTTGGTTTGCTGATAGAGATAAGATTTGTTGGCCGAACCACCGCCTTTTGCCAGAAAGAGGAATTCATAGCTCGAGCCCGGCGTCGCATAGAGGTCGATCTGCGCGGGGAGGTTACTGCCCGTATTCTTCTCTTCGAACATGCTGAGGGGAGCCAGCTGCGAATAGCGCAGATTCTCCTGCTGGTAGGTTTTAAAAACGCCTTTGGCTAAATGCGCCGCATCGTCGGCCCCAGTCAAGACGTACTGGCCTTTTTTGCCAATGACGATGGCGGTGCCTGTATCCTGGCAACTCGGCAACTTGCCTTGCGCAGCGATGACTGCGTTTTGGAGGAGCGTGTGGGCGACGAAGCGGTCGTTATCGGAGGCTTCCGGATCTTCGAGGATGGCCGACAACTTTTGAAGATGGGCCGAACGCAGGTAAAAAGAAACGTCGCGCAGAGCCGCTGCAGCCAGTATTTCCAAGGCTTCTGGGGCGATCTTCAGAAAGCTCTTGCCATCGACCGTCACGGTGGACACATGCTCCTGGCTCAGCAGCTTGTACGCGGTGGAATCGGCAGCGAGCGGGAAAGGCTTTTGATAATAGAATTCCATGCGGCATCCTCTTCAGGCATGAGTCACACTTAGGGATGCCGAGTATAATGACACAAGAATCGCCGGTCAATGCCGAGCGACATCCCGCGTGGCCCGCCTGCTCAAGGACGGAGAGAGAGATGGAGCGGCATTTTCCCTTTGGGCCTTTGGATAGGTACCTGCTGAAAGCGAATGTCCTGACCCGGAGGCAGTTGCCAACTGAAGCGGGCGAGCATTTTGTAGAGGATCACCGTCACAAATTTTTCGGCAAAGAACTGCCCGAGACACATATGGATACCGCCGCCAAAGGGCGTGTAGGCATAGGGGTGAACCTTATGCTCGGCCCGCTCGGGACTGAAGCGAAGAGGATCAAAGCGCTCGGGTTCGGTCCAATATTCAGACATGTAGTGGCAGAAGGCGGGACAGATGGAAATCAACTGTCCGGCTGGGATCGAAAAATCATCGAAGATAAAATCTTCGAGGCTGACGCGAGGGATGACCTTCAGCGGCGTGTTGAGACGCAGCGTTTCCTTGATCACGTATTGATGCAGGATGAGCTGATCGGGAAGATCGGGCAGGGCGAGATGTCCCGCATCTATCTCGGCCGCCTCCTGTCGGAGCTTGGTCTGCCAGTCGGGGTTTTTGCTCAATTCGTAGACCAGGCTTGAGAGCGTGGACGCCGTCGTATCGTGGGCCGCCATCATGATGAACAGGATCTGATCGATGATATCGTCATCGCTCAGCATCTGCCCGTCTTCCCCTGTGCTCTGACAGAGTTGTCCCATCATATCTGCTGTAGGCCGTCGCCGCCGTTCACCGACGAGAGGCAAAAGCATCCGAACTAAAGCCTGGCGTGATTTGAGGGCCTGTCGATAGGTGCGGCCGATAATCGGAGCTTTGACAAAAGAGATGGACCCGGCCACCATCGCTGTGATGTGACGATTGTAGATAGCCAGCTCAGCTTCGAGCTCGATACCAAAGAAAACCTTGATCGCGATCTGCAGGGTGAGTTCTTTGAGATGACTGTAGATATCGGGGCACTGCGGCGTCCAGCGGCGGAGATGCTGATCGATGAGAGGTTCTGCCTGCACGAGATAAGCCGCCAGCGCCTCCTGACGAAAGGCGGGCATCAGCAAACGGCGGAGCTGGCGATGATCATGGCCATCGTGGTTGAGGAGCCCACCTTTGAAGAGCACACCAATATTTTCCTTCCAGGCCAACTCAGCGGAAAACATTTTAGAGTGCGTGACTAATAAAAACTGATTAGCCTCGGCGCCAAGCATCAAGACGATATCGCGGAAGGGAGCCATGCGGAAAACGCGACCCTGAGCTTGATAGCGCTTGAAAATAGCCTGAGAAAAGTCCGTGTAGAACTCGTAGAGGTCCAACCATCTCGAGGTTTCACTGGCAGGAACCCGTTTTGGGGTCGCGCTCGATTGTCTATCGCCAGGAGACGGGGGCATCGCCATGCAGATCCTCGCATGAGTTTTTTCTACTCTAAACGCTTTTTGTCATTAGCGAAAGAATTAGGCAAAAGCTCAGGTGATCAAAGTGAGCTTAGAAAGTGAGAAAAGGAAAGAAACGGGACCGTCTTGAGAGGATGACAGTCGCCGTCGAGACTGGCTCATACCCAAGCTGCTTCGCGTTTCCGATAGCGTTGATCTTGATCGTAGATCTTCGCTTGGGCTTGAAACCAAGCGGCAAAGATCACGTTGGCTTTCTCGGATAGCGCTATATAGACAGGTGTATGAAAGTGCTTCGCACCATGCAGCATTTCGACTTCATGGTTGCTCAGATAGGCGATTCGATTGGACACGATTTGGACGTCCTCATTCCAACGCTCCGCGGCTTGGAGCCACTGCTCAAGGTCCGCGTGACAAGGCCCGTCGCCACGAGGGAAGTCTTGGATGAGCCCGTATGAGGTGAGAATTAAATGCCGCATGGCTTTCACAATATTTTTTTCACGCATGGCTTTCCTTTCCTTACAAATACCTTTTTCTGCCCTTTCAAGTTTTTTGCCAAAACTCTGTCCACGCAGCAGCTCGGGGGGCGCCGCAGGCTGAGCGCGCTGAGTATGCTATAAAGTGATTATTTAAATGGGTGAGACTAACAATTCTGCTCGGATATGATGTATGATGTAGGAAAGAACGTTCAGCTCCTCTGCCCATTCCTGTGACGCTTTATCGTGCATGTAAGGGGAACGCTTCATCGTACATGTACTTGTGACGAGGTCAGTGCGAATCGGGTCTGGCTCTGCTTGATCATCCCTGCGGAAGCTTGTCGGGAATGCGAACGATCGAAACTGCTTCTCTACCGTTTCCGAGTGCTAAGAAAATGCTAACCCATGGAGGCTTCCCTATGTATCGCGCGTCCTATCGTCCCTTATGTGAAATTCTGTTGGCATCGTTTCTCGTTTCGGTAGGCTGCAAAAGTGCTCCTCCCCCTCCAGAATTCTCGGAAACCTCCGATTCCAAGGCTGATCTAGCTCAGCTAGAAGCCGATCGCGCGGAGATTTTGGAAGCTCAAAAGCAGCTGGAAGCCGATATGAAGCTGGCGGAAGAGGGTTGGCCGGAAGGCAAGCCGGCGCCTAAGGTCGAAGCGAGCTATACGACCAAAGGCGGAAAATACGACGATGAGGAAATCATCGAAATCAAGACCAACGTCAAGCAGAGCACAGAGAAGAACGACCGCGCAGGCTGCCTCAAGTGGCTCAGCAAACTCAAGCCTAAGTGCAAAGATCGGCAAAAAGAGCTGAACAAGGTTTTGGTCGAAGTCGAAGTGAAGATAGAAAATGCTAAGAAAAACGAAAAATACGGCGATGTGTGGCCTAAGCGTCCCGTCGTGATTCCTCCTGCCGACGAGAGCGGCAAGGACACCAAGTATATTCCACCTGCAGATACCACTCCCAAAGAATTGCCCAAAGACAGTGGCGTTCAATTGCCCACACAAAAAGTTGATCTACCTTCGCAGAAGAAGTGATTCTGAGCGATAAAGATGCAGCGAACCGAAGAGGCCGCGGTGAAAACCGCGGCCTCTTTCGTTTTCTATCGATCCATTGATTAAACCAACACGGCGAGATTCAAAGGCTGGGGCGGACCGAGCCAGAGAGCATGATGGGTGTGATCCAAAAGTTCATTGCCGCTCACAGGATGAATAAGGATCGAATGCGGTCCCCGATTCAAAACGAGAAAACTCACGACTTCAGCAAAAATATCTTTGGGTATATCCATCCCAAACATCGGCATCACGTGCGGTCCCCGCGAGCCCTCAGCGAGAGTATTGACCTTGAGTCGCGGATGAAACGACTGCATCTTTTCATGCAGCAGAACAGCGCTCGTGCGGGTCACCGCATCGAAATAGAGGTGCGCGTGAAACTCCTCGACATCTTCGCTGGGACGCAGAACTTGCATTCAAATCTTCCTTTTCAGCGCGGCAACTTCTCATACGAATTGATCATGTCGAGATTTTTCGCGCGATGCATATCCGAATCACCGCTGATCTCTGAGCACTGACCCTTCTCGATACCGGAAGCGAGACATTCACGGGCCATGATAATGCGTCCATCTCGCTGCGCAATACTCGTATAAAGAATAGAACCGTCGCTACTCGTGATGTTAACTTCCAGACTGCCATTGTCGCTGATGGAAGCGATCACAAAGGTCTTGTCTTCCTTCACCTTCAGTACCCCATCCACAGCTTTTTCTACGTCTTCTGCCGGAAGATCGAAACCAGAAAAGTAGTCTCGTACCATCTCTTCACTGGCACTCGTTCCGCAGGTGTCATCCGTGTAGACCCGATTATCTTGGATGAGTTTGCCGTCCGCTTGGAATTCCATAATTTGCCGCGCAAAAACTTCCATCTGATTTTTGTTGGCGCTGTTGAGCGTACCACAGGGCGAGGCCCAAATACCCACCAAACTAGCCGGAATCGTCAAGGGACCGGTCGGCTTAGCGGCCGGTTTTTTTTCTTCGGCTTGCGCGCCTTCGACAGGTCCGCTCTGATTGCGCAGCGAGCCGGTTTTGATTCTTTGATCTTGCAGTTTCTTGCAAGCACCGAGTACAGGCATCAGACTTGCGATCGTCAAAAGGTGAAGCAACTTCATGGCACAATATCTCCGCACGGTAAGAATTCAAAATCGCCTTCTTACCCCGATGATGCAAAGTCTACACCAGTCGCCAAAGACCGATAAAATTCTCGGGCGGAGAAAATCTGCCGTGAAGGCTGAAAGAGGAGAGGAGCCGGAGGGGCCGAGAAAAGGTGAACGTCCCTCGCTACTTGGGCAAGTCTTTTTCGTTGAGATCCTGCTGACGACTCGTTTCGTAGCCGCAGGCGAGAGCGGGATCGCTCATCAAAGCCGGAACATCGTTCTGGCAAGCTTTAGTCACTGAATTGGTGACGGGCAAACCTTTGGCAGTCGCCAGATGCTCCATCCCCGACTTAAAGCGATCGTTTTCCTTCTTGCCTTTAGAGGCGCAAAGCAGGGCTGCTCCCAGCATCAGCTCGTTGCAGACATTCGACCCATCGACGGCCACCGAGTCGGCGTGAAAACTGATCGATTTTTCGATGTCACCGCGCACGCCGAAGAGCCATTGAACCAAGGCAAAATCAGGTACCAATCGATAGAAGATGCCGAGAGCATAGCGAGTCGACCCCTGCAGAGTGCTGTGAGCGTTGAACCTATAATTGTATTGAGTCTTAGTCACGTCGAGCCAGAGAGTCTCGATCTGTTTGGCCTTACGCACCGATGCGAAGATGCCATCGATGGAGGCGATCTTGCCGAGCATGGCCCCCAAGAAGAGTTTGCAGATGGGATGATCGGCCTTTCTCTTCTCGCAGCGCTCGGCCGCCTTCAATCCGCGCACAAAAATGCTGCGGGCATAGGCTCGATCACCGGGCTTTTGATAGATACTACCCAGTTGAAAGGCTGCTTCGGCGGTCATCCATTGCATGTCGACCCAATCTGGTGCGCGGGCGGAAAGAGTTTCGGCTAGTTCCAGAAGCCGTTTCAGCTGCGCTTCCTGTT
>CANJJY010000153.1 GCA_947474445.1 Oligoflexaceae bacterium | reverse complement strand
GCTGCAACAGGTTGGGCATCGACGCTGTCTTTTGCACGCTCATGCTCTGACTTTCATCCATCCCGAAGATCAAAAGACCTACGACATCCGCTGTCCTTTGCCGGATGATATGAAAGATTACTGGAATCAGATCGCCCCAGATTAATCTTTCTTTGGCCGTATAAAAGTAGCTAAGGAAAACCGAATCGCGCGATGAGTTAAAGGTCGCGTTTAGCCTGCCATGCAGCGCTTGCTTCGGCATGGAGCTGCGCAAAATTGAGGCCTACCTGTTGAACAAGAGATTCGGAGCTCAGATCCTTGAGATAGGGAATCTGTTCAATGATGGGTCTGATGCCCTGCTGGCTCGATTGGTTGAGAAAGCGCATCAGGTAAAGACTTTGATCGTAGGCGAGCTTTGCTTCCGATGAAGTGAGATTCATAAAATTACCTGAGAAATCTTCGAGAGGCAGGAATTGGACGGGACCTGATTCGAATCGATGGTGCCAGCAAAGAGAAGGGCATTCGGCAACTTGCGCCAAACCCTCTTGAAACCAGGTCGGTAGTTTTCTGCGCAAGCTTTGTTCGCTCAACATCGCGTGAGTCACCTCATGCCGCAGAATGACCTCGAACGCTTCATTGAATGGCTGATCTTTTAAAATAGGGATCCTGATCCGCCCGTCGTAGAGCGCGGCCGCCCAACTCGGACCGTGGGTAGCTCCCTTAAAGTTTTCGGCTTTATGGAATACGACTTCGATCGCTTCGGGATAATTGAAACCGAGGGTTTGTACGAGGCTCTGCACTGTATTCTGCAGCTGCTCAAGAGAGTTCGGAATCAGATATTGATGTTCCGGGGATTGGTAGCGCAAGAGAAAAAATCCCGCCTGCATCTCAACCTGATTCACGCCTTCTTCGGCGCGCACGGCTAGAGTCTTCTCCCGCTTATCGAGGTCCTTGCTCTCGTCGCTGGTCAGAGTGGTCAGGTCTTTGGCTTTTTGCGTCAGCTGCAGGGCTTCATCGTAAGAACCGAGTGACTCTTTCGCTTCCGCGAGAAGGATATAGCCTTCTGGGTCGGAGGCTTTCTGCTCAAGGTAGCGATCGAGGTAACTCGTTGCGCTCCACCAATCTTTTTTCTGAAGGTAGCAGTAGCCAATGCCTTTTAGGGCAAGTGGCTGCGGACCAGCCACCAACACATCCTCGAGAATAGGGACAGCGTCGATACAATTGTTGTCGCGAATCATGTGCCAGGCCCAACCGAGTTTGAGAATAGGAGCCTGACGCTTGAGCCAATCTTTATAGGCTGGACTTAACGAGGGGTCGGCTTCCTGCTCACGCACCAACTGCATAGCTTTGACAAATTGACCTTCCGTAAACAAGCCGCGTAACTTACGCTCGGCAGCCACATCTTGTGGGCGCGCACCCTCCCTCTGCTCGAGTCCGAGGGAAGACACTTCGGGAGCTTGAAGCGGAACTTTCGAAGGCATCGAGAGAGGTTCGGGAGCTGCTGTCAAAAGAGGAGCTTCGTCCTGATGAAAAAGGCGCAGGGAGACAACCATCAGAATGACGGCTAAGCCGACTAGGCTGGGCCAGACAAGCTTGCGCTGCACATATCCCCCTTGGCTCTCAAGGCACCAATTTTCCTTGCTTATGCAGAGCCTGAAGTTCAGTAAATCCGCCGATAAACTTGTTATCGATAAAAATCATGGGAACGGTACGGTAATGCCCATTTTCTTCCGATAGCTTCTGTCTCAATTCAGGCTTGTCATCGAGACCAATCTCTTCATACGGCAATTGTACCTGATCGAGGAGTCGTTTAGCAGCCTGGCAATACGTGCAGACACGCGTCGAGTAGACCTTTATATCTCGCATAGCCTTTTCTCCAGAATTCAAGTAGGGAAGGAAATTCGTGCGCCAAAGACCCGCTCGCGCCCATCCACTTCGAGGAATTGTAATGAGCTCCGAAGCAAGTCGCAAGGCTTTGTCCCTCTCCCTTGGTGCCGCTCTCGCCCAAGCCCGACATCTGGAAGGTTTGGCGGGACTAGGATCTGACGATAGCACAGCCAGTGAGCGTCTGCTCGACGTGCAAGAAAAGAACCCTGGGTTTCTCGTCCAGATTGCTTCGGATGGACTCAGTCTTGAACAAAAGATGCAGTTGGAAACTTGGTTGTTGAACCTTGATCTAGCTGTGCCGATGACCATCTACTTCAAGCGTCGACAATCGCTTGCCCCAAGGGTCACACCTGCTGTAGCAGGAGCCAGCGCGGAAGGTCCCAAGAAGGGGCCGTTTGGCGTTAAGTTTCGTCTCAAACCCATCGCCGGCGTGAAAAAAATTATCGCCATTTCTTCAGGCAAAGGTGGGGTTGGTAAATCGACGGTCAGCGTGAATCTCGCCGCAGGCCTAGCGCTACAAGGGAGTCGCGTCGGTTTACTGGATGCAGACCTTTACGGGCCTTCCATCCCCCTTATGATGGGCCTTCATGGTCCTATGCCCATTTCCGCCGATCAGAAAATGATTCCCTTGGAAGGCTTTGGGGTCAAAGTTGTTTCGTTTGGATTTATGACCGATCCGTATAATCCCGTGATCTGGCGCGGACCGATGCTTTCCAAAGCGCTTGAACAACTTTTTTATCAAACTGAGTGGGGTGAGCTCGATTACCTGCTCATCGACTTACCTCCTGGGACGGGCGACGTTCAGTTAACAATGATAGAAAGTCTGCCCTTAGCGGGGGGAATCGTCGTGTCGACGCCGCAGGCTGTCGCTCTCCTCGATGCTCACAAGGGACTCTCCATGTTTGAAAAGCTCGACGTTCCCGTCTTAGGTTTGGTCGAGAATATGTCACACTTTCAATGTGGGGCCTGTGGGCACGTCGACGATATTTTCGGACAAGAACAGATTGAAGAGTTCGCCCGAAGCAGACGAACCCCCATTCTCGCGCGCATTCCTCTCCATCGGCGGATCCGGGAAGCCAGCGATAGCGGTGTGCCCTTGATTCATAGCGATCCTGCCTTCGCTCAGTACTACATGAGCCTCGTCGAAGCCGTCATGGAGATGGAACTGTCACCAAAGGCGACAGGTGACCAAGAGATGCCGGCTGTAAGTCCTTGATATAGTGAGTTTTGACTGATTTTTTGGGGGCGTTGAATTTAGTCTTGGCGAAAGATTTCGGACTCTTACTCATGTGGCATAATCGCTGCAAAAGGTATCTTGTCCGGGCAAACCCCGGTCGGAAGTTGGCTGAGCTGTCACCCTAGTGTGAACCTACGTTCAAACTATCCTGCTGCTGCTGTGACTACTCTTCTTCCAACTGCTGAAAAAACTTCTTTCAGCTCAGCCAACTTCTACCCCTACTCTTTCCATCTTTCTACATTTCTTCCCAATGCAACATAGCGGTCGCCAAAGCTTCCAGTAAATCTTCCATTTCAAGCGAGTGATCGGCAAGCCATACGCAAGATGGTTGAGCTTTATGTCCGCGATAAAAGGCCATTTCTTGAACCTTTCCGGGCCAAGCGGCGGCGGCTGGCATCTGGAGGCGCATCCATTTACCGGGTTCGAGTTGCGGAATTACTTTTTTGACGAAGGCCAACCACGCGTCGGGGAGAAGTTCCTTTTGGATTTGGCTTTCTCGCCAGTATAAGAGGCATCGCGGCTTTTTCTCGAATAGCAACCAACAGCCTTCCGCAGCGAGTTGAGGGGCGAATTCAGTGATGAGCGTAAAGAGACTTTCACGGTCAAAGCAGAGGCTTTGCCTGAGAGTTAATTCATTGGCTAAGGTGACAAGATCGACCTTTGATCGGCGGCCTCCCTCCGAGGCGACGGCGGAAGAGTGAGAGGCTGATTCTGTTCCATCGCTGATCTCGATCGGATCGAGGTCGTCTGAATCGGGCTGGGCGTTGAGAGCTTGGATGTCGAGGTCGGGACCCTCATGGCTTATGGCCTTCGATTTCGAGGTCGCCGCGAGAGTCGGTGCCTTCGCCTGTGCGAGTTCCTTATCCCGGATTGCCGCCTGCTGGCGGAGCGAGGCGCGCAGGATGTCTATCGGCATGGGAAACTGCTCGGTTGATTCAGGCTCGTGTTCGTCATCAGACTCGAAATGACCACTCACAGGGTCGAGATCGTCCGCCTCATCTGCCCTCTCAGTCGCATGAGGAGCCTTTGCGATTTGAAGGGGCGGACTCTCGTCACCATGAGCTTCAAGTTCGTCACTCAGACTCAGATCGGCCCCCTGCTCAGCATCAAGGCTTAAATCCCCAGGGGATTCGGCATCCAAATCGTCCGCGTGATGGGCAAGGGAATCTTCCAGTTCGAGTTCTTCACTCTCAGCAGACAGTTCGGATGGGTCCGCTTCGCTACCGATTTCGGCATCCAAATTGAGTTCATTTTCGTCTTCAAGACTGAGAGGGTCGTGCTCAGTTGCCGCAAATTCTTTCGCTTCGCTCTCTTCAAAACTGAAGGCGTCCGGCTCGCCGGCTGAAGAAGTAGCCGCGGCAGCTTCCGGCGCTGCATCGAAGTCCACGCTCAATCCGTCGTCACCCTCATCACTGAGTGCATCGAGGGGGTCCTCTTCGGTGCCGAGGCTCTGGTTCGATGGTTCTTCCAGCTCCAGGGCATGACTCATTTCATTGTCAATGTCTTCCTGATTCTCGAGCGGCATTTCCATTTCTGCTTCGGCGCTCAATTCGCCCAATTCCTGGTCAACTTCAGAGGCTAGCTTTGAATCATCCTCTTCGCCAAAGGGATCGTCGTCATTGGCGGTCGAAGCAGCTTTACCGTTCGCTGGATTGGGTTCTGCAAATAAATCGGTCGGTTCTTCAAAAGCGTCGAGACCATCCTCTTCTTCGAGTTCCTCAAGTTTAGCCTTGGGTTTTCCGGCTGGCTTTGCTGCCGGCTCGGCGAACATATCCTCGTCATCATCATCGGGTCCAAGAGAGCCGCCAGACTCGTTCTCTTCGGCCCAGCTCTCTAGGCCGTCGGCTTCTGGGGCTGCCTTGACTTTGGGTGCGGTCGCAGCCTCTTCGTCGCCAAACTCATCGAAAGGATTTTCTCCCTCTAAGTCGCCGTCGAGGAGATCGTCACTCGAGGCCGGGGGCGCTTTGGCCTTTTGCCCGTCATCCATGTCGAAGTCATCGAAATCGCTTTTGTTGGAGTCCTCTTGATCGAGCGCTCCACCATCGAGCGCTTCGATATTGTCGTCACTATCATCCATTTCTTCGATGTCATCATCGTAGGCGTCAGGCAGTGATTGAGCGCCGGCGCGAGGAGGCGTTTCCAGAATGTCGGGTTGTTCGGCGATTTTTTGTCTGACCCAGGATGCCCCCGCATGGTTTCGCAAAAAGCTTGAAAGAGCTGTGAACCGGGGCTGGAACTCTGGATTGAGGCGACTCAATCCCTCGTAAATCTGGGAAAGGGGAGCGATGATAGGCACGACTTCGAGGCCGCAAAAGAATTCAATTTGTTTCAGGGTACTCTTATCGAGAGGATCGGCGACGGCGACGGTTATCTTCTGGGCATCGATTTCCAGCGGCAGAACTTCCAGGCGGGAAAACATGCGCCTATCGATAAACTGCCCGATATTGGAGTCCCAATTGTGCAGAAAAGTTTTGGCCGCGATCTCATAGCGCGTGCGCTCGGCAAAAAAAGCCGCGAGTTCGTCTTCGTCGAGCAAACCCATCGACAGGATGCTTTTGGCAAATGCCCAGCTCCCTTGGCCGCAGGTTCTATTGATTGTGGCGCGATCTTGTTCAGTGAGGAAGCCTTCCTTGACCAAAAGACTTCCGAGGCCTGACGCTCCCATAATCCTCCTCTCGCGTCCGCTGCTCAGTCTGGGTGAGCGGCTGGATCAAGCCCTGGAAGGCAACGAACGAAATGGATTGTGCTAGGCAAATGACGGTAAGATCTATACTATCACACTTTGCAAGGGTGCGTTTTATGCGCTAATTTGGCTGAAATCATGAGGAGTTTATGTCCAAGGATCACGCTGTCGGCCCCAAAGGACTGGATGGATTTCAGATCAGAACGATTGAACTTTTGTCACGCTTATCACAAAATCCCAAAGCCATTGTCATCGGATTGAGCCTGGTGTTTGGAGCCATGGCCGTTGGCTATGGCGTGAGCTATTTTGTAAAGAACAAGCAAGAAACACGTCGAATTGAGTTGTCAAAAGTCGATCAGGCCTACGAAGCGGAGTCGAAAGACTATTCCAATAAACGCGAAGAAATAGAAAAAAAGCGTGATGGATTGAAGGCCGCTCTCAACGTGCCGGCAAATCCCGCTGGGGCAGAAGCCGATAAAGTTGAAACCCCTGAGATCAAAGCTCTCAATGAACAAATCGAAGCCCTGAAGCCAGATCATAAAGGATCTTCTGATCAGTATCGCGATTTCTTTCGCAAGTATCCTAAATCGCCAGAAGGATTATTGGCCGGACTCCAATATGGCGCTTATCAAGCAGAACAGAAGCAGCTGGAAGAAGCCCAGAAAATCTTGGAAGAGGTCGTCGCTGCGGCGTCGCCTGAGCAATCCATCGTTTATAACCAAAGCTTGCTTCTCTTGATTTCTGTGCTCGAAGATAGAGATCAGTATGACAAGGCACTTGATTATGCCGAACGCTATATCAAGGTGGCTACACCAGATTTAAAACCACGGGCTTTGCTCGGTAAAGCTCAGATCTATTACCTGAAAAAAGACTTTCCTAACGCTCAGTCGACTCTCAATCAGCTTCTGAGCGAGCATGCTAACAGTATGGAAGCGGATCGCGCCCGCAATCTCCTGGCGCTTCTTCCACTGCCAGGATAGGAAGAAGATTCGTGAAGTTTCTGTCGTCTCTCATATTGACTTTGACATGGTTTGGTTTGCAGGGCTGCGTAAGCGCACCAAGAACGGGAACCTGCGAAGTCGATTCTGAGCATGATGAATGCCGGCCCTTTCGAAACGGGTTTATTAAAATCGACCCAGATCTCGATGCGGTCAAACCCCTCGGCTCTATCGACGAAGCGGGTTGGACGCTCGCCACTAATCTTCTCATCGGAGCGATGAGTCCAGATTGGGTGGGCGCCTATGAGCTCAAGAGTAAAAAGATTGTGTGGTGGCTTAAGACATCAGCCGATATGACTGCTCCTGCAGAAGTTTTTGGCAGCTGGGCTGTGCTTTCCCTGAGAGATGGGCGCATGATCAAGGTTGAAACTCAAACGGGAAAAGTGATTTGGGAAGCGCGCCTGAATCGTTTCGTTTCGACTCGGCTCACCTTGTCCGGTACCACGCTCCTTGCCTATTCCGTCGACCAAAAGCTCTTCGCCATCGACTTTCAAACAGGTCAAAATCTTTGGGTCTTCGATGCTGGGTTGCCTTCGAATCTACTCCTCCGCTCAACGGCTGGACCGGTCGTAGCGGGTAACGAAGTTTTTCTCGGTAGTTCAGAGGGCGACATACGCTCCATCAATCTCGCTACCGGCAAGGAAAATTGGAGTTTGGATCCTGGTCGTGACGAAGCGCGATTTCGCGATATCGTCGGTGAGATAGGGCTGGGCAATCATCAAATTTATGTATCCCGTTATGATGGGCTCGTATTTGCAGTCGATACGACGCAAAAACCGAGTGATGTCCTCTGGAAGGAAACCTTTCCGAGTGTTACGGCGTCGGCATATCGGGACGGGACGATTTACATCGGTTGTATCAATGGCGATTTGGTTGCATTGCAGGCTAGTTCTGGGCGGCAGCTCTGGAAAACGAACCTGGGACAGTCCGTTAAAACATTGACGATCGGCGAGAAAGCCATTTTCGCTGGTGGCAGTCAGGGCCGCATCAGCGCGGTATCGAATGCCAATGGTACCATGCTTTGGCATGATGATATTCAAGGCATCATCGCGCGACAGCCCGTTGTCGTTGACGATCAGATCATATTTGCTACTGGTCTCAAGGTTCTCTACAAATACAAGATCCTCTAGTACTACTTCGTTAAGGCACCGCGCTTTGTCCTCGCCGACTTAACGAAGTAAGACGAACACGGCTCAATTACTCCGACCATGTTCACTCCTTAAAGCTTCTTTTTTTCTTCTATATTAATTGATTACGGCCTTGTGCTTTGAGCGCTTCGACGATCTTTTTAACGTCTTGAGACCGATCCTTTCGGCAAACCAAAATAGCGCCCCCCGAGCTGACAACCACAAGATCCTGAAGCCCAATGCAAGCGACAACCTGAGCATCGCTATCGACCGTAATGCCGGTGCAATCGATCGCTTGAACCGAACCAAAGAAGATATTGCCGTCCGCGTCAGTGGGAAAGCAGCTGTCGAGGGCGTCCCAGCTGCCGACATCCTTCCAGCCAATATCAGCCTCGAGGACGACCACGCGCTGACTTCTCTCGAGGATGGCTGGATCGATCGCTATCTGGGGCAGCGAAGAGTAGACACGCGCTAATAAGTCTTCCGGGACTGCAGAAAGAGAAGAAACGCCAGCCTCCTGAAAGAGGGGAGCGAGGGCGGCTACGACGGCAGGAAGAAAGCGTTCGAGTTCTTCGAGGATCACGTCGACCCGCCAGGCAAAAATTCCCGAATTCCAGAGAAAACGGCCGGTCTCGAGGTATTGCAGGGCTAGTGGGCGATCAGGCTTTTCGCGAAAGCTCTGCACTCTTAAACAGGCTTTCCCAGGCGCCGTGGGTTGTCCCTTTTCGATATAGCCGTATCCGGTCTCTGGATAGGTCGGTGTCACGCCCAGAAGAGTCAGGTATCGATCATCAGCCGATTCTGTCATGAGACGCAGGGCTCGGTGAAAGGCACCAAGATCTTTGATGAGAGCATCGGCGTGGAGTGAAATCATAAGGGGTGGTCGGTCAGAGGGGGCCAGTGCGCGAATCTCTAATGCGGCAAGAGCCAAAGCGGGAGCCGTATTGCGGGCGCTCGGTTCCGCGAGAAAGTGGTGACAATTTGCTCCGGCGATTGCGCGGGTCTTCTGCATCTGGTCGCGGTGCGTCACAATCAAGCGTCGCTCAGGGGGAATGAGACCGTCCAAGCGATTCAAAGTCAGTTCAAGCATCGACTTCTCGGAATCGCCTATCTTACAGAGCTGCTTGGGAAGCAGGTGACGAGATTTGGGCCAGAAACGCGTACCACTGCCACCAGCGAGAATCACGGCGTAAACATGAGCAGGTAATGGTAAAGGCAAAGCTTGCACGAAATTTTCCTTTGATGTCTCAAGCAAAGTCCGAAGGCCTTCAGCTTGAATTAAGGATCTAAAGTCGGGGAGCTCACACTATAATCGGCGACGTCGGAAAGGAGAAGACTCTTTTTGAGATGAAGAGCCATCGCACGGAGATAGCTAGGGGCGGTTGAAAACGCCGCTAATGCTTCGGCAATCTCTATTCCGTAGTTTCGAATGACGAGGGCTTCATCCGGTGAATGATCTTTCATCAGGCGATAGGTATCGTTATAAATCGAGGCCAGCCACCAGAGTCCATAGGGAAACATGGGACTTTGAGGGTTTAATGAACAAAAAGACTGCCATTGGTCGATAACGGTTTCAGCATCACCGTCGAGCGTGAGCTTCTGCCATCCGTGCTGAGCGGGGCGCATGGCATCCTGTGTCTTGATTAAACTGAGATGGCTGATGGGATAATCAAAAGATGAATCCTGGGGGTCGGCTGGGATTTTCTGAATAATCGGGTTTACGAACAGATCCTTATCAATGCTGATAGCGAATAGATTCACAAAGCGATAGAAACTTCGCGGGCTGAGGGTCTTCGTGTCTTTCGGTTGCGCCACGACATAGAGCAT
>CANJJY010000152.1 GCA_947474445.1 Oligoflexaceae bacterium | reverse complement strand
GAGGGCGGTGGTTCGAAGACTTTCACCGAAGTGAAAAAGCTGCGTTTGAATGAGCCCGATACCTTTCGCGGGCTGCTCGATCTACTCGTCGATGTCACGACCGATTATCTCCTGATGCAGGTGAAAGCCGGCGCCGACTGTTTGATGCTGTTTGACACCTGGGCCAATCAGTTGACGGCGATCGATTATCGGGAATTTATTTTTCCGGCGGTCAACCGCGTGATTGAACAGGTTAAGGCCCGTTGGGATGGGCCGATTATTTATTATCCTGGCCAAAGCATGGAACTGCTCTTTGAATTGTCCGGTTTTCGTGGTGACGTGTTGGCCATCGATTGGCGAACGCGCCTGCCGCGCGCTATCGCTCTGATAGAAAATCTCGGGCTTGGCGTCAGCGTGCAGGGTAACCTCGATCCGCAGTCTCTGCTCGCGCCGGAACCTCTCCTGCGGCAGCAGGTGCGTGCGATTCTCGAAGCTGGCGCATCGGCCCGCGGTCACATTTTTAATGTCGGTCATGGACTGCAGCCCCATACGCCGCCAGCGGCCGTCGCGATAGCGATCGATGAAGTTCGTCGCTATGAGAGCGAGCGTTTAGCCAGCTCTCCACAACGGTGAGACGCATATAATGTCCGAACATCTCTACACCTATGTGAATCCAACGTCTGAAAAGCATTTGAGCCGCGTGTGCCGCTTGCTTGAAGCGGATGGAGTGATCGCCTATCCCTTAGACGTGAATTGGGCCTTTGGCTGTGATGCGGGGAGCCCCAAAGCTCTCGATCGGATTCGTCGCCTCAAGCCGACTCATCCCAAGGACCAACCTTTTACTTTGATTTGTTCGGATATTTCGATGGCCTCGTCAGTAGGCAATATTGACAATCATCAGTACCGCGTGCTTAAAAAAGCGTGGCCAGGACCTTACACGGTGCTGTTGAAGCGGCATCGATCTTTGCCGCGGCAAATCAAAGACAAGCGGCCCGTCGTGGGCGTGAGAATTCCCGAGAGCACTTTGCTGCGCGATTTGGTCACGATGTGGGGCAAACCTATCGCGACGACTTCGGTTCCCCTCCTTAACGATGGGACCGTCGCGCGATTGGGGTATCAGGTCTTTGAAGATTTTGGGCACGGCATCGATCTCTTGCTCGATCTCGGTGACGAACTTCCGGGTCTCGATTCGACCATCATCGATTTCAGCGAGGATGTTCCCGTCATCATGCGGGTTGGTGTCGGCGATCCGGAAATATTTGGCGATTGAGGAACAGGACGATGACGAAGCGGAATCCGGGAGCGGCTTATCCCTCACCTCTCACGAAAAGCTATCTAAAGCGCGTACTCGAACTTGCAGCGATCAGTTTTGAGCGCGGATGGCACCCAGGAACGGGCGGTAATTTTTCCGTGCGCGGCCCTCACGATATCGCCTGGGTCAGCGCGAGCGGACAACACAAGGGCGAAATGGGGCTTGGTGATTTCCTGCCGATCCATGTCGCGACCGCGGCGGTAAGCAGCGGCGTGTATCGCAAACCTTCCGATGAAACGGCGCTCCATTGCGCTATTTATCGACAGGATGCGGATGCTCGCTCGGTTTTGCATGTGCACACACCGCATACCGTCGCACTCGCCCAGGCCCCCTTGACCCTGGCGAGCAATGAGATGCTCAAAGTGTTTGGTTTGAAGACGCACGAAAGCAGTATCGTGATACCAATTCTACCCAATACTCAAGATATGCAGACCTTAGGACACACTGTGGGTCCTCTGCTCGATACTGCACTCAAGATCCTCGTCCTAGAAGGTCACGGAGTGTATGCCTGGGGAGCCAATCCCGACGAGGCGATGTATCGCATCGAAGCATTGGAGTATTTATGTCAACTGCAGTTTTACCGTCGGCCGAGCCTATCAGTCGCGGGATCCTAACATACGCAGAAGCCTGGCAGATGCAGCTTGCGCTCCATCAGCAAGTCGTTTCGGGAGAAAGAGGCCCTTGCATTCTTTTCCTCGAACACCAAGCTGTTCTCACTCTCGGCAAGCATAGCGATCGAGCTCATATCATCGCTCGCGAACACGAGCTCGCAGCGCGTGGCGTAGAAGTGGTACAAACCGATCGTGGAGGAGAAGTGACGGCTCACATGCCGGGCCAGCTCGTCATCTATCCTATCCTCCCCCTTCATCGGCTTGCGTTAGCTCCCAAAGCTTACGTGGAAAAGCTGCTTCATTCAGTCATCATAACCTTGCGCGATTTCGGTATCGAAGCCTATAGTGACAATCAGCATCCAGGCGTATGGGTGGGCATGAAGAAAATCTGTGCTGTCGGCGTTCGGATACGCGAACGAGTCAGCATGCATGGACTCGCTTTAAACATCGACAATGAGTTGTCTCTGTTTGAAGCGATCGTTCCTTGTGGGATTAGCGGGCGGGGCGTCTGCTCGATGCAGTCGATCTTGGGTCAGGCGCCGTCTCGCAGCGAGGTAGAAGCGCGTTTTATCGAACGCTTTTTTGAGGTTTTCGGCTGGCAGAAAATGATAAATTGAAGGGTCGTTGGAGAGTGCTGCTTTCAAAGTGGGGCCTGTGGCCCACGTCGAAGAAGCCGGCGCAGCCTAGTTAGATTTAGAGTTCTTCGCTGGGCGATGACTTGCCAAGTGGACGGGAACTCCGTAAGATAAGCGACCCGAGAGAAGCACAGCGTATTCAAGGGAGTGGATCAATGAGTGTTTTTGAGAATACGGACTTCATAACCGAACCGAGCCTCGTCGAGACTGAGGTGAGAGAGGTCGTGGTCGATGAGGCTCCTGAATTGCTCGAGTGCTGCAGGAGAACGATACAGATGCATGCCAAGAACAATCCTATGATGGTTTGTTCTGATTGTAAGAAGATTATCAAAGTGTTCGATAACGATAAGGCCTACCGGAATTATCAAAGATTCTGCCAGTCGAGGCATCGTCGCTATCTAGCGACCAGTTTTCTGGGGCGTCACGTCATAACGTTTAAAAACTACGATAGCTACTCAGCTTAAGCACGTTCTTCAACGTACGTCGAAGAACGCTCTCGCCGGGCCTCAGGACTTGAGGCCCTTCGGAGTCTTCCCTCCAAAAAATCGCATGCTACGTAAAAACGCATAGGCTGAAACCAGTTGATAGTCGGCTTTTTGTAACTCAGGCCACTGTTCAAGCTCGGTGCGAATGCCCGAACTTTTTGCCAGATCTGATAGGTCACCACTTTCGATATGTCCCTTGAGGTCAGATTCTTTGCGGAGATTTTCTGATTTGACTTCAACCTGCTGGCCTTGAACCACCATGTCAGGTGTAATACCTTTGGCCTGAATCGATCGGTCTTTTGGCGTATAGTAGCGAGCGACAGTGATTTTAAGGCCAGAATGATCAGGGAGCGAGACCAGGGTTTGAACCGATCCTTTGCCAAATGAGGTTGTGCCCATGATGAGCGCACGTTCGTGATCCTGTAAGGCGCCTGCAACGATTTCCGAAGCCGATGCGCTGCCACCGTTGATCAGAACCACGACAGGGACGTCGGCAAAGGTACCGCGCTTATGGGCAAATTCACGTTCGACGTCTTTGGGACTGCGGCCGACGGTCGAGACGATCACACCGGATTCAACGAAAAGATCGACTACTTTCACGGCCTGATCGAGCAAGCCGCCTGGATTATCGCGCAAGTCCAGGACCATGCCGCGCATATCCTTGGCGTTCTTTTCTAGGATTTCCTTGAGCTCTTCAGAAGTATTGTCTTGAAAGCTGGCGATGCGCGCGTAGACGACTTGATTGCCCAGCGCTACCGATCGCACTGATTTGACTTTTATGATTTCTCGGACAAGGGTGAACTGAAGCGGTTTTTCCACGTCTTTTCGTTTGACGGTTAATTTGATTTTGGTGTCAGGCTTGCCGCGCATCAATTCTGAAGCATCACCTGATTTAAGCTGATCGATCGCCGTGCCGTCGATGGCAGTGATTTCATCGCCAGATTTGATGCCGGCTCGAAAGGCAGGCGTATCTTCAATCGGGGACACGACCACCATCTTGCCGCGTTCGGTCGAGACGATAATACCGACGCCACCAAACTTACCCTGCGTATCCGAAGTGAGTTGGTCAAAAGCTCGTCGTGGCATCACCATGGTGTGGGGATCGAGATTGGCGACGATTCCCCGCAAAGCATTGAACACCATGTCTTCAGTTTGTACTTTGGTGGGATCGACGTAGAGATTTTCGAGATAATAGAGGCCTCGGGCCAGAGTCTCGAGCGACCGATAGCGGGTATCACCCGTGTCTAATTTTTCTTCCGCGGCTGGTGACAGGGCAGGCCAAAGACTGACGAGAATAAAGAGGAGGTTTGCCGAAGAGCGACGCATGAGTAGAGTCCTTTCTCGCGATGTAGATACGCTGCAGCGACCGGAGCCTTGCCAAACTTGTAAGGGAAAAAAGGATAGCCGGGATCAGATTTCTTGATTATTGTCCTGCGCGCTTGGGGGAAAGGGCTAGCTCTTTTTTTCCCGGGCAGCCGCCTTCACTGAGGTAGAGCTCCTGCGTCGCCCGTCGTCTCAGGTTTTCGAAGCGAAACATCGCCCGGAGAATTCTGGCGACCGGCCAAAGCCAGCAATTTGCGCGCTTTGCCTCGATCGAGAGGCTCGACTTCTTTGTACATCATGTATTCTTCGAGGAGCATCAAAGCTGTTTTCCGCTCACCCCGCTTGAGATATTGCCTGACCAAGGCATGCATGGGATCGTAGCACTTCAAACAAGCTCCCCGAGCCTTCTCGAACTGCTCAAGCGCAAGCTGCGAGCGATTGGTCTTCTCGTAGAGTTGGCCGAGCTGCATGAGTGAGAGGTAGTAGAAGGGGTTGTACTGGAGGGCGAGCAAAAAATGCTTTTCCGCTAGTTTCGGCTTGTTCATGCGCAGCGCGATGATGCCTATATTGTGCTGCAGGCGCTCCGGATACTGGTACTTTTTGCCTTGTGGCGAAGCCTGCAAATCTTTAAGCAGCTTCATGGCCCGAGCGTACTGTTTGTTTTCGAGGTAGGCCGAGCTAAGATTTAAAGCGATGTGCGGCTTTGGATCCAGGCGATAGGCTTCTTCAAACAAACCCTGCGCCATCTGAAAGTTTTGCAAGGAAAGGTACGTGAGACCCAATAGGTTCTTGAAATCGACGTCTTGTGGATATTTGGCCACCAGAGGCCGCAACTCTTTGAGGGCCAGATCACCCTGTCCGTGGTTCAAATAATCGATGACGACGTTTTTCTGCGTTTCGAGAAGATTGTTCGCCGTCTCTTCTTCGTTCGTATCGTTCTTGAGTGTTTGACAAGCTGGCATGGTTAATATTAAAGTAAACCAGGCGATAGGGATCAAGATGAGACGCTTGCAATTGGGCACGGGAAGCCTCCCTTCGGGCTGGAAACCTGATGACGTCGTCAGAATCTAGTTCTTAATTCAAGCTTAATATGGTTAACTTGTAGATGGAAGGCCTGCGGGTCAAAGGCGCTCAGGATCTGCCCGAGGCAGAGGGAGTCACACGGTGGTAGAAATGAAAGACGAGCGTTCCGGATCCGATGAAATTTTCGTGGACCCCATGCTTGAGACAAAACTTGGCTTTGGTGCGATGATGCGCGCCGCGCGAGAAGAAGCTGGATTTACGATTGAAAGAGTGGCGATGGCAACCCGCATCTCACAACCTTTCATTGAAGCCCTCGAAACCGAGCATTTTGATAAGCTCCCCGGCGTCATCTTCGGCCGCGGATTTGTGCGTAACCTTTGCAAGGCTTACGGCAAGAATTCAGATATTTATCTCAAGACTCTCGAAGTCCTCCTGGCCAAAGGCGCGAGCGGAGCCGAAGGTGGAGCGCACTCTGGACGCGATGAAAAGAGGCATCAGCAGCTCAAAAAGGGTGTGCTTCTCATTCAACCTAAAGAATGGCAGCGTCATATCAAAGCTTGGGCCCCGCACCACTACCTGCGGGCTAAGCCACTGATTTTGATTGGCTTGGCGGGTCTTGCGATCGTGCTCCTGATCAATCGACAAAACCTGCGACCTGAATCGATTTCTCCTGATTCGGGGTCCGGTGAACCAACAGCTCAGGTCACCAAGTTAACCGAAGCGGCCGAACAAACCGTGGCAGCACCGGCACCAGCCGTCAACCCCGGAATACCTGTTCCTCATGTAGTCACCGAGAACCCCGTCGCGACGCCTGCTGCAACGGAGGCCGCGGCAGCAGCACCCTTGCCCGGTCAACTGGAAGTCGAAGTCCGGGTGAAAGAACCGGTCGTCGTCAATCTCGGATTCGATCAGGACAAGCCTGTAAGCGAGCGGCTCGAAGTGAAAACCTATCGCTATAAATTCACGCGCCAACTCAAGCTTTTCGTGGAAAACGAAGCGGCGGTGGAAATCTACTTTAAAGGCCAGAAGGTCGGCGGAAGCCAGCCGAAATCTGAACCGCGCCGTTACACTTTCGCAGCCGCACCTGAAGAAATTGCCAAAAAGCCAGACGCGCCACGCCTGTAAGCAAACCCCGTTTTTTTTGAATAAGACCAAGCCGGGCCCTGATCGTCAGGGCCTTTTGAATTTCACATGGGCTCAAGTTGTAAGCCGTCTTACCGAATCATCAGGTATGAAGTTAATCTTCATAGGATTGAGTGGGACGGGATCTCGTTAGGAGACCCCTACGGAGCCGATAGGTTCTAAGAACCAAGTGCAAGGCTCAGGATGAGCCGAATTGCCAAGAGGGCGATTTAAGAGGACTCCTTACCTAGTTATCCTTACGAAATGCCGCCTCGATAGGGCGATCTCGACGCCATCTTTCAGAGAAAAATCCTTTTCCCCCGCATGTAAACTCGGCCACTTTCCTTCGCGGGCCCTGGTATCCCCTTTTTAAGGCAGACGCTGGCACCAGCCACAGACCGTATCCCCCCAAGAATTGCTCTCTTCTTGCAGAAAGTGTAATACTAGCAGGACTTTCTTGAAGTTCCTGAGCTCGGCATTTATGCAAGAGGATACGCGTGCCAATCAAGACCATTATAGCTCCCGAAGAGGTCCGCCAAACCTGTTTAGAGTGGCGGATCAATCGTTCCAACGTCGCCTTTGTTCCGACGATGGGCGCTCTTCACGATGGGCATTTGCAACTCGTCAAAGAGGCTAAAGAGCTCGCCCAAAAAGTGGTCGTCAGTATCTTCGTCAATCCCCTGCAATTTGGTCCTCAAGAAGACTTTGCCACCTACCCTCGGATGCTCCAAATCGATCGTGAAAAGCTCGAATCGGTCGGTGCGGATGCTTTGTTCGTTCCGAATGCAGCGGATATGTATCCCGACGGCTATCAAACTTACATTTATAACAACGCGTTGGCCGACATCCTTTGTGGCCGTTTTAGGCCCGGTCATTTTCAGGGCGTCCTCACCATCGTCGCGAAGCTGTTTCACCTTGTACAACCGGACGTGGCTCTCTTCGGTAAGAAAGATTATCAGCAATTCAAGATGATCTCGAAAATGAACGCCGACTTGATGTTCGGAATAAATGTCCGCGGCATACCGACGTTCAGAGAAAGTGACGGATTAGCGATGAGCAGTCGCAATCTCCGTCTAAGCCCTGAAGAGCGGCAGATGGCACCTTCCATCTATCACGCCATGCAGGCGGTAAAGGCCGCTTACCGGGCCGGTGAGACGAGTCGAACGCGCCTTGAAAAACTATTTGCGGCTGAACTTCCTCCCCCCTTTCGCCTCGAATATGCCGAAGTTCGCAACCAGGACGATCTGCTAGCTCCTGACGATCGCATCGAAAAGCCGGCAGTGATTCTCATCGCGGCTCATCTGGGCTCCGTTCGATTGATCGATAATCTGGAGCTGAGCGAACCATGAAGGAACTGATTCGTTTAGGACACTTGCTCCTTTCCTATTTTCTGCGTCCGGTCCTTCTCTGGGTCCAGACGAAAGCCCATCCCGAACCGCTCAAAGAGCATTTAGGTTTGACGGGTGGACCGGTGATTTACGTTCTACCCAAACGATCTATTATCGATTATCTCGTTCTGCTCGTTAACTGTCGCGCGCATGGCTTGCCAGAGCCCGATCTTGGCCTCGATTTCAATCGCAAGCGGCGGGCCGTCTGTCTGTTTCTGGAGAAGACCGGACCGATCAAGCGTATTCGGCGCTTGAGACCGAGCCAGGTCTTGCTTCATCTGGTCAGGCAGGTGCAGGAACAGACGGGGCAAAAAGCCCTTATCGTTCCCGTCTCACCCTTCTGGGGTAAAGATCCGGGCAACGAAGAGCCTTCGATTTTCAAACTGATTTTTAACGACGATGAAGACGCTGGATGGCTGCAAAAGCTTTTTATCGTTTTCGTTCAAGGTCGCAATAATAACGTCTATTTCGCTAAGCCCTTTGAATTGGATGACATCCTCGCCACGGAAAAAGACGCGGACGTCGCTGCCCGCAAGATTCGCCGGATTCTCCGCATTCACTTCCGTCGCCTCCGCAACACGGTCTTGGGACAAAAGATATATGTCCGTGAGCAGGTGATCACGCGTGTCGCCAACGGCAAGCCCGTGAGAAATGAAATTGAAAAAGAAGCCAAAGGGCGTCCGGAACTTCTCCGTACCCTTGAAGCCCGAGCTCGGCAGTATGTTCGAGAGCTATCGGCTGACCAGACCTATTCCATGGTCCGAACCTTCGAGATTCTGCTCGGCAAACTCTGGAACAAGCTTTTCTCAGGGGTCGAGATTATCAACGTCGAGAACGTGACGCGTCTCGCGGCGCAGAACTACGAAATCATCTATGTGCCGACGCATCGGAGTCACCTCGATTATCTGCTGGTGAATTACACCGTCTACCGAAGCGGCCTGCCTTCCCCTCATACGGCCGCAGGGATTAATCTCAACTTTTTCCCAGCCGGCTGGTTTTTGCGACGAGCAGGTGCTTTTTTCATCCGGCGATCCTTTGCCGGCAATCGCCTGTATACGGCCGTCGTCGAAGAATACATCCATTATCTATTGACCCATGGTTACCCTCTTTCGTTTTTTCCCGAAGGCGGTCGCAGCCGGAGCGGGCGTGTTCTGCCGCTTAAAACGGGTATGCTTTCGATGGTTGTAAAAAGCTATCTGCGAAGCTCCGAACGACCCGTGGCCTTTGTCCCGGTGTATCTCGGTTATGACAAAGTTATGGAAGTGAAGAGCTATCTCAGCGAACTGAGTGGCGGCAGCAAGAAAAAAGAATCCATCTCCCAGCTTTTACAGGCGCGCAAGCTCCTACGCGCCTACTACGGTCGCGCCTACGTCTCCTACGGCGAGCCGATTATTCTCGATACCTTCCTCGATCAAGTCCAACCGGGCTGGCGAGAAAGCGAAGATGAACGACCGGAGTGGCTCAACCAGGAAGTCCATGAGTTAGCCGATTTGATCTCGCGCCGGATGAATCAGACGGCTGTTTTGAACCCTGTCTCGTTTGTGGGTGTCGCGCTTCTCTCTGCCTGGCAAAAGGCATTACCGAAAGATGAGTTGGAGATTTTTCTTCAACAGATGGTCGTACTTTTTCAGAAACTGCCTTATCACCCCAACGTGAAGGTGGTCACAGAAAGTGTCGAGGAGATCATTTCTTCGGCCACGCGGCTGCAGACCTATTCGGTTTTCCACCATGCAGCTGGAGATGTGGTCTTCCTCGATGACATCGATAGTGCTCTGATTTCGTACTACCGGAATAACGTCATTCATTTGTTTGCTCTTCCTTCTCTGATCGCCCGTTTCTTTCAGCAATCAGAGCAGATTGATATGCTATCACTCCGACGCGGATGTGCCGAGATCTACGGCATCTTGCGCGAGGAACTGACCCTGAGCTGGGATGAGTCCGAAATCGAGGATGTCGTGCAGCACTATGCAGATGCGATGTCTGAAGCTGGACTGCTGCGCAAAGTCGGATACGACTTTTATCACAGGCCACCCGGACAGTCGGATCAATCGGTCGCTCTCGATATTCTCGCGCAAGCCTTGGGACTGACCTTTGATCGCTTCATCATTACAGCTGTT
>CANJJY010000151.1 GCA_947474445.1 Oligoflexaceae bacterium | reverse complement strand
GACCGCCGCCATCACTCCATTGATGGCATCTTCGCTGAAAGCATCGCAGTCAAAGGGAATCAAAACGCGATCAGCTGCGAGTAGAGAGCTCATGCTATAGAAATTCAAAGCCGGAGGCGTATCGAAGAAGACATCGTCGAAGCCAAGCTTTTGGATGGCGACTTCAACAGCTTCGCCCAATTTGAAAATTTTGTAGCGCCCCTCGAGCTTCGGCTGCATTTCCTTGAGAGCCTCCGAAGCAGGGATCACATAGAGCCCCGGATAGGCGCTTTCATAGATGGTATCCATCAGAGAATCTTGAAACAGCCGAAAGCTGAGAGTCGACGCGAAAAAGTCGGCAATGGTATGTTCGACGCGCGCCATACGCTCGCCGAGGAGATACTGAGATGAATTGGCCTGCGAATCGAGGTCGACGACGAGCACTTTGCGTCCTGCTTTGGCGAAAGCCGCTGCGAGATTACAGGTAATCGAGGTTTTGCCGACGCCACCTTTTTGATTGAAGACCGCGCGCTTCATGCTCACCCCCTTCTCGAGATCGTCACTTTGCTCATACTCGAATGTGCAGGCTCTGCGGATTGCGGTCAAGGAGGAAACGCAGGGATGCGAAAGCCTCTCGAAAAAGACTTTCATACACGGGGGATTGGTGCGCTTGATTTAAGGGTTCTGTCTCGAAAAGAATACATAAAGAGCGCATAAAGCGCTGAGGTAGGAAGCAGCGCCAAATCCGTAGCAAACCCCCAATGCATGGGGCGCCGCATAGGAATGATGGCGAAAACTCTCGCGGCGCGCGAGATTGGAAAGGTGGACTTCGACGAAGGGAAGGCGCAAAGCGACGAGCCGATCAGCCAGCGCAAGCGAGGTGTGAGTCCAGGCTCCAGCATTGATAAGGGCCCCATCCCAGCCCTGGGAGAGGAATCCAAGAAAACCACCTTCCTCATTGCTTTGCATGAAATGAAGTTCAGGCTCCTCGACCCCAAACATTTGAGCCATAGCAGGCGATTGACGCCGCAAAAGACCTTCAATGCTTTGCAGGGTATCGGTTCCATAGATTTCTGGTTCGCGCGTACCAAGCAGATCAAGGTTTACGCCCTGAGCGATGAGTACGCGACGGGTTTTACGAGGCGGCTTCGTACTCATCCAATCGTCCTAGCAGTTGGTTGAGAGTCTGTATGCGTCGATCAATCTGCCGAACTTTCTCCATGGCCTCAGCGAGTCCTGGATCAAGCTTTTGATCCAGCTGCTTTTGATTGTCGCGGAGTTCGCGGAGCTCAGCCAATTCTCGACGCAGAAGTTCGTTACCGGGAGAGCTATAGACGAGCCGTTCATAAATGTCGAAGGCTTTCTGGTACAAACCTTGACGTCTCAGAAGACGGGCTTTAGTCAGATCATCGAGTGAGGCATGGTCGAGTCCAGCCGTCATCGGTTGCTTGAGAAAAATGTCATGAACAGGACTCGAGAAGAAACCACGCGCCACTCTTTCACGAAAATCAGCGTTAGCGAATTGATCCTCGGTGGATGCACGGCGCGGCAGCGGAGAGGCGGATGCCGAAACCTGTGCAGGGATAGAGGATGGCTGAGGAAAAGCCTCATCATAAAGGGCTTGGTGCGGCATCTGATCGAGACCCTTCCAACCCAGATGAGCTGCGTAATCGCGCCTGAGCTGGGGAAAGGATTTGATCTCGATGTGTTCGATGATGACCCGGGCTTCACCATCCTGAAATTCCTGAGAGCTCAGCTCAAGGCAGAGCGAGCGCGCCAAGGGCTCGAAATTCAAAATAACGGCCAGCTTGAGGCGCAGCACTTGCGCTGTGAGATTACCGCGTAAAGGACTCGGACTCGCTTCGAGGATCGTCCAAGCTTCGCGAAAGAAAAATTGCCGCGAGAGCAGAAAAGCTAAATAGACTCGAGCGACGGAGTAATGAGGATGCCGCTGCAGACCCTGCGTCAGCAGCTGGATCGCTTCGTCGATGCGCTGATACTTAGCCAATATTTCCGCAGCTGCGAAAAATCCGCGACCATCAGGTTTCTTCCCAAAATGCTCAATAGCAATCTGCTCAGACCGGCTGAGTTTGATGGCTTCAAGGCTTTTGAGGAGATCGCTCAGCATGCATGTTTTCCGCTAAAAGATGGCTTATTCAGCTGCTTCAATTATCAGGCGTACTGATGTTGAAGACGGCGATTTCTGAATAGAGGGCACCGGAGTGAATCTGCATTCCAATCTGGCTCGACTTACCCGGAGGAGGACAGACCGCGAAGACTTCCAGTGTACCCACCCCACAGGTATCGGTGCACCAGTTGCTCTTGAGCGTTGCGATACCTTTGTAACGGGCAGGCGTAAAGACGTTATCGGTGATCGTCACGTTCGGGTTGTGGACAGGCAATTCCGAACGAGAGCCGTTGACGATCGGTTCGAAGGAGAGAAAGGGAACAGGGCGTTTTCCCCCGCCATCCGTCCCGTCGTCAAATTTTTCAACCGCGTTAAACTGAGCCAAGAGAGGATCAGGGTAAACTTCGCCCCGCGCTCCGGCTGCAAGCGAACAGGAAAGATCGCTGACTCCCGTCTTCAACTCAATCGCCATAGGCGAATCGTTGCCGCCTATGATGGCTGACGAGCAGTTGAGTTTGCAAAGACCTGCATCTTCCGGCTTGTACGCGCAGTGCGCGGCGGCAAGGCTCAGGCAAAGTAGAATCAGGTAGCGCATGGTTTCCTCCTTAGCCAGACCATCTCAAAAGACGGCTGTGCCCTTTTTCTGTTGTAAAACTGGAGCAGTTACGCGACTCCGATTCAAGGCCTGACGATTTCTCGCCCCAGCCTCAGCCTCATCCGCCAGAGCAGCCTCTTTGCTGAGACCCGAAATGATATTAGGGGTCACCATGATCAGGAGTTCTGTTTGGCTATCGCTCACTTTGCTCGAACGAAAGAGTGCGCCGATGATAGGGATGTCCGAGAGAAGAGGAATCCCCGTATAGGACGTCACGTGAGAAGTATCGTAGATGCCACCGATTACGCCCGTATCACCGCTGTTGCGAACCATCTGCGTATTGATTTCCCGCGTGCTCTTATCAGCGACTGAATCACCACCTGGAGTTCCCGGAGTATCGCTCTGGATTTTGATGTCCATAATCACGGCACCCATCGCCGTAACCTGCGGCGTCACGGCGAGTTCGAGATTGAACTTAACTTCGCGCAAGCCATCCTGCACCACCGCACCACCGCCAGCGCCACCAGCCGGTACGTTGACTGCTCCTGCGGCGCGAAAGAATTTGGACGTTCCAGCGATGATGTTGGCTTTTCTTCCATCGAGGACCAAGACTCGATTGCTCTGCAGGACGTTGGTCGTCCCTTTTTGCTCTTCCATCTTGAGCAGAAGATCGAGATCGACGAATTTATTGAGGCTACCGAAGCGAAAGCGTCCGACTCCAGCGGCAGATGTACCATTGACACCGGGATCGACAGCAAAGTTAGAACCAAGTGAGTTAGGGAAATTGAGAGTTCCAAAACCTAAGGCTCGGCCGGGATCAAAATTGAAGTTATTGCCCCACGAGAATCCAAGAAAATTATTTTGAGACTTTTTGACTTCGACGATACGGGCGGCGATTTCTACCTGCGGCGTTTCCAGGTCCAGGCGTTCGATGATGCTCTTGGCCTTAGCTAAAACATGAGCGGGGGCCTCGATCACGACGGCATTGGTACGCTCGTCATCGGAGGACTTGATTCGAGGATCGATTTCTATATCGCGGGCGAGGAGAAACTGAACGCGGGCATTGACGTCTTTCGCCACAGCGTTATTGAGGCGAAAGATCAGAACTTTGGTCGGCAGCCGCCGCGTTTCATGCTCTTTCGCTTTCTCGAGTGCACTCATATAGGTGGTGAGATTATCTATCTTATCGACTCTCACGACGTTCTGTCCGATGCGCACGAGTCCCAATTCGTGGGTTTCAAGGATGGCCTTGAGAGCCTCATCCCAAGGAACGCCTTTGAAGTGGACGGACACAGGTGTCTGGCCGATGGACGAGGGAAAGACGAAGTTGTTGCCGGTTTCGTCCGAAAAGCTTTTGAGCACGAGGCTCAATGGTGCTTCGTAAAACTCCATGAAGACCGGCTTGCCGTTGTATTGGGCGGGAGCGGGTCCGGCGTTGGCTTGCCCCATGACGTCCGCCGGAGTTGGTTCAGCCGCGAGTGGAGCTTGCTCAGCTGCAGGCTGTTCGGCATTGAAGTTCTGAGGGGGAGCAGGAGAACGGGAGTCCGCATTCGCACCTGAAGCTGAATTCTTCTGAGGCGGCTCGGCGGCAGCGGCCGCGTTGGCGTTTGCTCCGGCAGCATTGGTCGCAGAATTTGTAGCAGCATTGTCTTGCGGTACGGCGTTTGAGGACTCGATCGCTGTGTTAGTTTCCGAAAGAGAACCTGCGTCTTCAAGACCTTCCGTATCGGGCTCTTCTGTAACGGTTTCCACCGGGATGGCTTGGTCACCCTCACCACCTTGACCGCTGTTCGCGGAATTGGCTTCAGCCGCTTGATTGCTACTCGCGTTTTCGGCGTTGCTTGCACTCGCATTGTTTACCTCCTCATCTTCAGGCGTAGTCACTTCTTCTGGTTCGAGATCATCCTGCGCGACGGCCATCAAAGAGGCTTCTGTCCAACGCCAGCCGGTGCGAGGACTCGTCTTTGCAGGGGTATTTTGTCTATCAAAGCTGGTTGGCAGGCCGAAGGGATCGATCTTGTCGCGGGCTTGTTCGCGCATGAACTCGCGGATTGGCCGGGCTTGTTCAATTTCCTTGGTAAAAATATCCGGCCGTTGATAGCCAACGTGCCTGATGCTGGCGTCCTTTTCCACCTGTTTGAAAAGAGGAAGACTATCGCTGGCCACCAGACTTTCTGCCTTATCTCGTACGCGTCGTGAGACAGCCTTTGATTTGTCGAAGTAGCGTTCCGGGATCGGATAAGCAAAAAGCATTTTGCCGGGCGCCGTATAGAATCGCGGCAAGACGCGATCGCGATGCGTCAGGACCACATCGACGATGCCTTTATCATGAAACTCACGCATGCGAATGTAAGCGACTGGCGAGCGAAATTCGCTCGAATCGATTGACCATCGCAATTTGCGCCGCAATTTGGTCTGATAAAAGCGCACCACCAACTCCAGCTGCTGCGCTCGGTTGGTCTCTTCAAACACCTCAAATTCGGGACCACCCTGGGTCGTGAGTTCAACCTTGAGCTCGCGACCCGTTTCGTTGATCCGGTAACCCACCCATGAGAGAAGGCTCAAAGTCGCATCGAGGTCTTGCGCTGCGGGCGATGGCGCCTTTGCAGCCGGCGCAACGGCAGGAGTTGAGCTGAGGGGAGGGGTCGGAACCGGTGCCGCGGCTTGACCACCGTCGCTGAGCGAAGGCGGAATCATCTCCGAGCCGATGCCGACTGGAGCTACGTTGTTAGTTAAATTTTCGGGCGCTCCCGATGCGGCAACTTCAGCAGCTGCGGCATCGGCGGCAATGGAAGGAGCGCGCGCGTCAGCTGCATTGAGAGCCGGTGCCTGTTCGACTGGATTGAGCGGCGGCAGCGCGGTTTCAGGGATTGTCGTCGGATTGACCTCTTGATTAGACGTACTCACTGCCGGCTGTTTCTTAGCCTCAGCTTTGCTTTCTGCGGCCAATTCTTCCGCAAAAAGATTGCCGTCATCAGCGTTGGCCGATGTCGCTGTGAAATTTTCCGCTGTGCTATCGCTGCCTGTATCGCCAGCAAAATTCACGCTATCGCTATTTTCAACCATATTGGAATCGGCCGCTGCGATCGCTGCATCCTCACTGCCGAGATCTTCTTCGTCTGCATTGGCGGCAGAAGCAGTTGCCTCAGCTGCGGCAGGCTGGGGGTCTTCAGCCGTTTTACAGGCTGACCACCAACTCGAAAGAGCCAGGGCCGTGCTTAGGATTTTGATATTCTTTTTCATCTTCATAGAAACCTCTCAGCGATAGCGCGGTGCTGAACTAAGCATATGTAAGTCTCTAGTTGGCTCCGGGCCGTGGGCTTCGGGCCGCAGGTACCGGAGGGTTAACAGGTTGCGCCACGGCAGGGATCACAGCTCCCGCGGGAGCAGCTGGCGCCTGAACGGCATCATTCGGTGCCGCAGCCGGCTTTTTGGCTTGATCGTTGGCGACAGGCGCCGCAACCGCTTTCTTATCGGCCGCTTCCTCCGCTTTAGCCGGCGGGGCTCCCAGAGGAAGTCCGACCGGCCCTTCTCCTGCTGCCGTAGGGAACATAGGATCTTTACCGGGTTCGAGTTTGATCGTCCCTTTCGGACCCTTGTCGCTGGGACCACCGATAGTCAAGACAGAGTCTTGGTATTCGCGGACGCCGTCTTCTCGCAGCCGATAGAGGCGAACGGTTAACTTCTCACGACTGATATTGAGAACCTTGCCGGAGGATATGGGATCACCTTCTTTGACGATCACGCCTTCGCCCTTAGGCGTTGCGACCATAGCTCGAACCTCACCACCGGCAAGCTGCCAAACGCCTTTGACGCTCAATGAATTGAGAGGATAGGCCTGGAGCGGCGAGGTGATGAGAATGTCTTTGCCAGTCGGAGCAGCGCTTTGGACTTGGTCCGCATTCGAAGCCGCGACGTTGGGAGCAGTCGATCCGAAGTCGGGCGCGAGAAAGGGATCTGGGCGTCCAAAGGATGCATAGTTATATTCTGTGCTGGGTTCCATGATTTCTTTCAAGCGGATCGATCGCTTGATCTCCCCATCGGCTTGCTTAGGGTTACTGTCCCATTCTTCGTCGACTTGCTCGACGTCGACTTGATTGAGGTCAGTCCTATCGACTTTAGGTTTCGCGTCACCCTTCTTCGCTTCGGCATGCAGGGATGCGCCTGCAAACAGAAGCGATAAAAAGCTGATGAATACCCAAAACCTCATGTCAAATACCCCTGAATAAGATCAATTTCGCCCGACTATCAAGGAGGACTGGTTCGGCCCCTTCCGCTTCATTCCCACCACCGCTCAAAGGCTGGCTGAATTGTATATTCCGGATGTGGGTCAAGTTGGGCATATGCACCAGCCTATCGAGGTAGCGCATCGTCTGCGGAAACGATGCTCGGAGATCGAGGTCGATCGCGATCTCTTTATATTCTAGCTGTGGATTGGGCTGCACTTCTTGCCCAGGAGTGAATTTGACGAGCTTGACGTCGAGTTCCTTTTCCAAATTGCCGAGAGAGGCGAGTATGCTGTCGATCTCGATTTTGTCGGGCAAGATCTGTTTGGCTTTGGTCAGTTCATCTTCAATTTCACTCAGCTTGGCTAAGAGAACCGGCAATTCCGCAACTTTCTGCCGAGCTCCTTCAAACTTGCCGCGTTCCTCTGCGACTTCTCCTTCAGCCTGAAGCTTCAGCCCATCGAGCGTTTCCGCTTGGCTGGTCCAGACATAGAGGGCTGGCAAAACGCCCACAAACACCAAAAGCAGGGCTCGTACCTGCAACTTTGCGGATCTGTATTTATCGACGATGTCTTCGAGTTCCATCTTTACCCTCAATACATGGTGGCTTGCCCATCACGTTTGAACTTTTCAATGAATTGGGAGAAATTCGAATTATTTTCGCCGGAGGTTCCATCGCGTTCGCGAAAGCTCAGCAGCAGCTTGAAACTGACCGTATTCGGCCTGACCTTGATCTTTTCGTCTTTGCCAGCCGCCTCGGCCGTGACGATTTGAGAAAAAGAAATGCCAACGTCGCTGAAGAACAGCTGGGTTCGCAGATCGCTCTTTTCAAAGCTTTGGTTCTGAGTGGCTTTCAGTGCCATCATGAACTCGGCGATCGCGATATTGTTGAGAGCTGAGCCAATGATTTCGATCGTGATGGGATAATCCTTCGAGCGATGATCGCTGAAGAGGTTGGCATCCTTGTTGCCAGTCGCCGCGGGGGCTCCATCAGGAGGAACCGCCGCACCATTCGGTGGAGGTACTTGAACGGGTGCTCCCCCTGGGTCTCCGCCCTCAGGCTTCTTATCGACAAAGGTGAGAGAATTGAGCCAGACGCCTTCAGGTTTGAGATTTTGAATGTTTTCCAGCAGAATGATCGGCAGATAGCGGACGAGTTTGGACTCGGTAATGCGCGTCAGCGCGTTCTTTTTGGAATCAAGTGCAGCGATTTTAGTGTTTAAACCATTGAATTTTTCCACTTCGGGATTCAGCGCATTGGTTTCCTCGATCAGCCGAGCCTTTTCCGCTAGGCTAGCATCGATCTCACCCTGAACGAGGTGGACATAGAGGAGAATTGCACCGAGACATATCGTCACGACACCAGCAAACGCAGCTGCATCCGGGATCCACCAGTAGGGGTTCTCGAGTTCTTCGATCGGCGTCAGGTTGATCGTAATCACGGCAGCGTTTCCTCTTCAGGTCTTAAACCATTTCTCTAATGCCTAATCCCACGCCAATGCCAAACAGCGATCCTTGGGATAAAACGTAATCCATATCGACTCCAGAAGGCGTGAGGTCGATTCTTTGGAAGGGATTGATGACCTGTACTGGAGCTTTGAGAATCGTCGAGATCGCGGTGCTCAGATCGAGCGTTCCGGCTGCACCACCGCAGAGGAAAACATGATCGACCTTTTCAAAGCGACCGTTCATCTCTTCGCTCTGAAAGAAAGTCAGGGTCGTGTTGATCTCGACAGCGATTTGCTCGTTAAGTTCATGCATGGCCGGGCGCACGCGTTCGGCGATGGCTTGATCACCCATCGAGGCCGAGATTTTTAGAGCCTCGGCGTTGTCAAAATCCACCCGCAGGGTATCGGCAATCTTTTGGCTCATCTCGTTGCCGCCGAGAAAGAATTCTCGGGCAAAAAGAAATTCGCCATTGTACATGAAGACCACTTGGGTGGCGGACGCTCCGACGTTGACGGCGATAGTCAAAGCGTCGGCGACTGGATAGTTGTAGTCGAACATGTTCGTGAGACAAAACACATCGCAATCGGTAATACCGATCTTCAAGCCGAGACGATGCATGAGATCGACATACTGCTCAACGACTTCGATTTTGGCGGCGACCAAAATATAGGCTTTCTGCCCTTCTTCCAGAAATGCTGAAGGCACTTCTTGAAACCGGAAGTACATATCCTCGAGATTGTGGTGAAATTGCTGCTTGGCCTCTTCGTATATGGCCTCATCAGGATCGGCCCCTTCCTCGACCGTCATGACCACTCGCTTGATCAGCGTCGAAACACCTGATATGGAGATAGCCACGCGTCGCTTGTTCGGTTTGTAACCGAGGCGATCCAAGAGTTTCTTCATCGCCTTGAATACGGCTTCGGGGTCCCGAATAAGGCCGGCTTCAATGGCCCCGCGGGGCAGTATTTCGATGCCGAGGGCGTGCAGCTTTTTCTCGTCTTTGCCTGACATTTCGACGAGTTTGATCGACGACGAACCGATGTCGATGGCGAGGAGATTTTTTTCGAAAAATTTCATGGCTGATTCACCGTTCGTGCCTGGATACCGGGGCGAGCGACTGGTGCCAAGAGGATCTTGAACCTGCGTAGCATCTTCCGGATTTGGCCCAGAACTGATAAGCAGGGGAACCGCGAGGGGAGCGCTTTGCCGACGGTGGAGCTAAGGATACGAAACCTGAAGACCGACACAGTCAAGAGAGAGAGCAGGATCTAGAGTTTATTGTTCCACTCGCCATCAAGACTGTCAACGGATGCAGGGCGTCAAGATTTTGATGCTGATGAGCATACTGTCGAATTTCTTGTCGTATTCTGGTATTTATAAAAGGCCTAAAAAACTGCGCATCGAACGGGTCAATAATTTGACAGTGAATGTGTCAACATAGAAGTGAGCATGGCAGCAGAACATGTTAAGGCTTCCCAGCAGCCATGAAAATTTGCCGTAAATTTTAAGATCAAACGCTCTCACCTCTCTCTATAAAGGTTTGCGATTATGCTTTGTGACAACATCCTGGAAGCGATCGGTAACACCCCACTTGTTCAATTGCACCGCGTTGGGAGCAATTTGGCGTGTAATCT